>JANNCG010000009.1:0-2547 GCA_031386385.1 Myxococcales bacterium | reverse complement strand
ATGTGCGGCAACGCGTGCCCCGCGGTGGCAAACGGCGTTGCGAGCTGCTCCATGAGTGTTTGTGCGCCAACCTGCAACGCGGGCTTTGAGCGACTCGGCGCGCAGTGCATCGCCGCGGGAGTGTTTGCTCGTCCAATCCTCCCGCTTTCGTTAGGGAATGTGTCCCTCCGCAGACCCATTTTGCGCTGGGAATTGCCCGCCGGAACCGATGGCGCGTTAGTGGATCTATGTCGCGATCGAGCCTGCACGATGGTGATTGAGAGCACACGCGCGGTGGGCACTTCCGCGCGGCCATCACTCGCTCTGCCTGCAAACAGCGTGGTTTTTTGGC
The DNA here is from genome assembly GCA_031386385.1 of Myxococcales bacterium. GTDB lineage: Bacteria > Myxococcota_A > Polyangia > Polyangiales > JANNCG01. Next base: position 2,216 of record JANNCG010000009.1, on the reverse strand, counting down.
GACTTCGTGCAACCGTCGGGATGGCCACGAGTGTAACCTTCAGCCCCACGTGGCTCTTTCATGTCCCCGCCGCAGATAACTCTGGCAACGTGGACACCAGCGCAAACGCGCATCTTGATGTCAACGGCGACGGCTTTGACGACGTGCTCATTGGGGCATTCAATGCCGCACCGGGCGGTCGAGGTGGTGCAGGCACAGCGAGCGTGTTTCATGGCAGCGCGGGTGGGATCCCGATGGCTCCTGCGAGAGTCTTGGAGGGCGTTGCTGCGAGTGACAACTTCGGCTGGTCCGTTGCGAGTGCCGGGGATGTGAACGGCGATGGATTTGGTGATCTGGTCGTTGGGGCCTACTTTGCATCGCCGGGCGGTCGTGCGAATGCCGGGACGGCGAGTGTGTTTCATGGGAGCGCGGGTGGGATCCCGATGGCACCAGCAACAGTGCTAGCGGGTGCTGCTGTGAGTGACTACTTCGGCTGGTCCGTTGCAAGTGCGGGCGATGTGAACGGTGATGGGTTCGGTGATCTGGTCATTGGGGCCCCCTTTGCCTCTCCGCGCGGTCGTTTTAATGCCGGGATAGCGAGCGTGTTTCATGGGAGCGCGGCTGGGATCTTGATGGCTCCTGCGAGAGTCTTGGAGGGTGTTGCTGCGGCCGTTGATGCCGGTGACCAGTTTGGCGATTCCGTTGCGAGCGCGGGCGATGTGAACGGCGATGGATTTGGTGATCTGGTTATTGGGGCCTACTTGGCCTATGCGCGCCGTGGTGTCCGATCCGGGCCAGCGAGCGTGTTTCATGGCAGCGCGGGTGGGATCCCGATGGCTCCTGCGAGAGTCTTGGATGGCGTTGACGCGAACGACCACTTCGGCATTTCCGTTGCCGGTGCGGGCGATGTGAACGGCGACGGATTTGGTGATTTTGTCATTGGGGCCGACTTTGCCAATTCGGGCCGTGGTGCCCGAGCCGGAACAGCGAGCGTGTTTCATGGCAGCGCGGGTGGGATCCCGATGGCTCCTGCGAGAGTCCTAGAGGGCGTTGTTGGGGGAGACCAGTTCGGATATTCCGTTGCCAGTGCGGGAGATGTGAACGGCGATGGCTTTGGTGATCTGGTCAGCGGGGCATACTTGGCCTCTCCGCGCGGTGGTGCCCAAGTGGGGACAGCGAGCGTGTTTCATGGCAGTGCGGGTGGGATCCCGGTGGCGCCTGCGATAATGCTAGAGGGTGCTGCGGCGGGTGACAACTTCGGCTGGTCTGTTGCGAGCATCGGTGAGGCGATGGGCCGGTGGCGCGGCACTCGTGTGGAGAGACTCCGGGTTGAGTGTGTGCGGAGCCACCGCGCGTCCAGCAAGCGCCTGAATCGAGCGTGAGAGAAGCGCTCGTATTCGCTACGCCGCGTGGTGGGTCATAGAGTTGTTGCGACGCGTTTCCGAACGGGTCGATCGCGATGCGTTGTTGAAGAAGGTGATGTCGCCAGCGAAAGGGCTCGACGCCCCGATGCACACACTCGCAAAACACTGCCCGCCTCCTCTCTGCTGCCAGGGGAACCCTCAACGCACGCGCAGAGTAACCGTGAACAATTCTCTAAACAGTCGACTGTTTAGAAATTATCCCGCTGAATTTGCAGCAAATTGCGAAAATAATCGCCGCAAATTCCCCGTCCCACAATGCGCTGCCCGCAGCACACTTCCCGCGTTAATAGTTGCGCGCAAACAGCAGCCGCACGATCGCCATCGAAGCCGCGCTCGGTTGCCAGAAGCGATACAACGTGTGCGAGGACAGACCATTGCGCCCGGCAAAAAAATCTCGCACCTGCCCACGCAGCTCGGGCTTCATCACCACGCCCGCAAACACCGCGTGAATGTGCGGAGCCCCATTCGCCGGCCACCCATCAAACCCAGGCTTGCGATAAAACGGCGCGAAGCCATTGGCCGCCATGCGATCCAAAAGCGCGCGAATCTGCGCTTCGGTCATCCCTCGCGTACTGATGTCCGTCGCAGCACAATACGGAGCACCTGCGGCGTTGCCATCGGATAGGTGATAGCCCGCAGAAGCCGGTGCGTTGCCGATGGTCTGCGAGATTTGATTGGGGTCGTTAAGGCCCGAGCAACGCATGCGATTCGATGCTTCGGGGTGCAATCCCGAGTGGAGCAGCGGTCGCATCGCACAATCAGCCCAGCCCGGATCACGCGGAGTGCGCACATCGACGCAACGATCGGGTGTGC
>JANNCG010001397.1:0-1955 GCA_031386385.1 Myxococcales bacterium | reverse complement strand
GTGGCCTATTTCTACATGCCGTTGGTGCTCAACGATTTGGTCCAAGTGCTTAACGGCTCAACGCTTACCGGTCGGAGCATGGATCCAAGCAAGATTCAGGGCTTCTGGACGCTCAATCTGTAGCGATCAGAGCCGCGAATTGGCTCGAATCACGGGCGAATGTGTCGCAGTATCAAATGGTTCTTCTGCTTCGCGGAAGGCATTCGCAGATGACAAATCGGATAAAATACTGCATTATTCCAGTCATTTTCGCCTATGCGTGCGGCAGTCGCTCCGCGCTTCGCGACCCCACACGAGCCACCACTCCCAGCCAGATAGACGCCGCTCGCAGTCTGGACGGCGACATTTCTGCGTGGGACGCGTATGACGGGAGCCGGTCGATAGTGACCGATGTCGTCTCGCCTCCTCCTCCAACGCCACGCGCTTGCCCCTACCAACCGGTGGGTGCGACGATACAACTGCAAACCTTTGGACCCGCGCAGCTTGATGGACTGTTGTACGACAACGTTTCCAGCACATTTCTCGTCGCGATGATCACCGATCAGGCCATGAGCTTGACCCCCAGCCTTCAACGGTTTAACGAAGCTGGCGCCCCTACCTCCTTACGAACTCCGGCGTTTAGCGCGCTCCCTGAGCTACAGATCTCACGGGCTTGGATTGCCCATAGTGGCGCCGGGACGCTCGTTGCAGGGCTTGGTTGGCCGCTGGCGGGTGTCCCCGAAGAGCGCTCATTCGTCGAGCTGGTAAGCGCAGCGGGGCGTCACTCGCGCACACAAGTCGATGATCCAGGGGCGATGGTCAACAGCATCAACACGCCCGACGGCCGCGCGCACGTGTTGACCGTCACTGGCCTGAGCCGGCAGACACTGAGGATCCATACCTTTGACCCCGAGCTGCCGGTCCCTCGAAGCACCGCAACAATTACCTACCCAAACGGTGTGGGAGCATCCGTGGCCATTGCACCCTCGGGCCACAGCGATCTGCTCGCGGTGTGGAGCGATGGTCAAGCAGACTCAACCGTGCGAATCCACGGCAAGCCCGTCACTGCGGGAGGTCAAGAGCAGATCTTGGACACGATCAACACGTTTATGCGCCCGACAGTGTTTGCGGTGGGCAACGAGCGAAATGCCTGGGCGCTTTGGGCGCGTCCGGGCGCTGAGCTGTGGGGCGCCCGGTTTGTGCCTGCGCAACGGCAGTTCGGATTGCGTGTATTTTTGGCGACCAATTTTGCCATCAGTGAGGGCGCCGCCGCCACGCACCATGGCACCGACGTCGTGGTGGTCGCGAGTGAGCCAAGCCTTGTGCGTGGCGAACCCGAGAGCATTCGTGTCGTCATGTTCGACGAGCAAACAGGATCAGTGACGCAAGAGGTGGTGGTCGATCGGATGTTGGTTCCGTTGCGATTCGCGGTAGTGAGCCAAGACGCGCGGACTTTTACCGTGGGATGGACGGCGGTGATCAACGAAGCTCGGACAGACCCACGGATCTTTTTGCGTACTTACCGAACTCATTGTCCATAAATACTTCTGGCTGTTGAGCCAGCCGCCGATTTGCGCGACAGCGCACCCTCTCCTCAACTACCCTTTGCCGCCTCGGACCAAACCGGCCGCACAGCACCCGCACTATGACAAACTTTGGATGGTATCGAACAGGCCCCAAGTTGCCGCCGCCCGCGACGGGGATCAAAATCGCTAAGTCCCCGCCGCAGTGGTGGGCACAACAGTGGATCGAGGCGCTTGTGAGCGTTTTGCGCGGTGACCAAACGCGGCTCACCCGAGGACTCACGTATGCACGCGCGGGACGCACACACGACTTGGTGATCGCAGGCGGAGTGGTCACGGCCAAAGTCACGGGGTCTCAAACGCGCCCCTACTTGGTCAAAATCACCGTCGCTCAGATCCCGGACGACGTGTGGACTCGGGTTATCTCGACGATGGCTCAAAGCGCGCAATTTG
>JANNCG010001394.1:0-15563 GCA_031386385.1 Myxococcales bacterium | reverse complement strand
GCACACCGCAAGCCCGCAAAGAGTTGGCATAACCCGCTGCTGGTTCGGCTGGAGAGGGGTTATCGTTGGGCGCTTCAGGGGGTGCTTCGAAGGCCCGCCATAGCGCTGATTCCAAGCGTCGTCGCGGTGGTGTTCGCGGTGCTGTTGTCGATCACGGTCGGAAAGGGATTTTTGCCCGAGCTCGACGAGGGCTCCATCTGGCTTCAAGTGCAGCTTCCTCCTGGTTTATCGCTGAGCAAAGCGACGGAGATGGCCAACGAGATTCGCGCGGCGACGCTTGAGTTTCCACAAGTGAGCTACATCGTCACGCAGCTGGGTCGCAATGATGACGGGACCGACCCGTGGACTCCTTCACATATCGAGAGCAGCGTTGGACTGCGGCCCTATGCAACCTGGCCCGCGGGGATGACCAAGCAGGACTTGATCGCTCGGCTCGCGGCAAGGTTTTCGCACATTCCCGGGATCACCGTGGGCTTCTCGCAGCCCATGATTGACGGGGTAAACGACAAGCTCTCCGGAGCGCACAGCGACCTGGTGATCAAGGTATTTGCCGACGATTTGCGCGGTGCACGAGCGCTCGCTCAGCGCATGGTCACGACCCTCAGGCGAACCCCTGGCGCGGTGGACGTCGCGGTGGACCAAGAGCCGCCCCTGCCTCAGCTTCAAGTCCTCGTCGATCGAGCAGCGGCAGCGCGCTATGGAATCAACGTCGCCGACGTCGCGCAGCTCATTGAGGTTGCGATCGGCGGCAGAGCGGTCAGCCAGGTGTTTAGGGGCGAGCGTCGATACGATATCGCCGTGCGATTCGCTCCCGCAGTGCGCAACTCCCCCGACGCGATCGGGCGCCTCACACTCACCGGACAGACCGGCGCGCGCATTCCGCTTTCGCAGGTCGCGCGGCTCGAGCTTCGCTCTGGCGAGAGCACCATCACCCGTGAGACCAACCGTCGTCACGTCACCGTCAGGCTAAACCTCCGAGGGCGAGACCTCTCAAGCTTTCTGGCTGACGCGCAAACTCGGCTGCAACGTGAGTGCCCGCCGCCGCAGGGATATGAACTGGTGTGGGGTGGGCAGTTTGAAAACCAAGCGCGCGCGACAAAACGGCTTGGATTTATTCTACCCATCGTACTAGCGTTTATCTTTGTTCTGCTCTACGGCGCGTTCGGCAAGCTGCGCCAAGCTGCGGTGATTTTAGCGATGGTTCCTCTTGCAATGCTGGGTGGGATGGTCGCGCTGCATCTGCGTGAGATGACGTTAAACGTCTCGTCCGCTGTCGGTTTTATCACGCTGTTTGGCGTCGCGGTCCAAAACGGGGTCATCCTGGTGTCCGGTCTTCAAGAGCGGCGCTCACACGGTGAGACGCTATCTGAAGCCGTTGCGGCGGGCGCTGGCGAGCGGTTTCGTGCAGTGCTTCTCACCGCCACCGTAGCAGCCCTCGGAATGCTGCCCGCCGCCCTCGCCCGTGGGATCGGCTCAGACGTTCAACGGCCCCTCGCCACCGTCGTAGTTGGCGGCTTGATCTCTGCGACGCTTCTAAGTTTGTTTGCTCTCCCAGCCCTGTACCTAGTGGTCGAGAGGGCTGCTGAAAAACGAGAAAAAGGCACCACGACTACGGGAGCTGCCCATGACGAAAGCAACTAGCTTAAAAGTGTTTAAAAGCAATATAACTATTGCACTCATTGTCGTCACCCAGACTGCAAATGCTCAGGTAGTAGCTGCTCAAAATGTCGCGCCTCCGCCTCCGCTCGCCGACCCCTCCACAGCCCTAGCCTCTCGCACGCTGTCACGCGCTGGCTATGTCGCCGAGGTCCTTAGCAACAATCTCAACGTCGCGGCAGAGCGCACCAACGTGCCTATCGCACAAGCGCAGATTACCCTCGCGAGAATCTTGCCCGACCCTGTCTTTACCATGGGTGTCACCTCCCTTGATGTGTCTCGCGTCGGCGCGCAAAACTCGATTGCGGCAGGGGTGAGCATTCCCCTTGAGTGGCCCGGACGGCTGGGAGCCCGCGTCGAGGTGGCTACTCTTGATCGGCAGGTCGCGATCGCAACGTTTGAAGACACTCTGCGTGCCATGCGAACCGCGGCCGCGATGGCGTTTATTGACGCGCTCGCAGCAAAGCTCGACCTCGTTGTTCGCAGACAATCTCTTGACTCTCTTGAGCGCTTTGTTGCGGCCAATCAGTTTCGACTTAGCGCTGGCGACATCGGCGAGGTACCGTTGATGCAGGCCCGCGTTGAAGCAGAACGCTATCGCGCTGAGGTGTTTTCAGCTGAGGGTGACGCGCTCGCCACAAGCATCGTTTTGCGAGGTTATTTAGGGAGATCAAGCGGCTCAGCCGAGCGCATCGATCCCGCCGGAGACCTTCGACCTGAGCCCGTTGCGCTCCAAGAGTCGCAGTGGATCGAACGTGCTCTACGGGACCGTGCTGACCTTCGCGCGCTACGCTTAGCCGTCGCAGCAGCCAACGCCAGAGTGTCACTCGCGAGAATCAACAGGGGAGTCGATGTGGCCGTGGGCTTAGGCTGGCAGTACTATTTTCCAGGCGAGCAAGGGAGCGCATTTCAGGCACCCGCATATCACACGTTGGTAGCGACGGTGTCCGTCCCATTGCCGTTTTCGCGGCTTAACCAGGGGCAGATTGAGTCTACGGTGGCGACAACCGAACAAGCGTCGCTCAGGGTGCAGGCGACGGAGATTCAAATTGAGAGTGAGGTTCGGCAGGCGATCAGCCGCTACCGGGGCGCGCTGGCAGCGCTCACTGTCTACGACCGCGGACTTTTGAGGGACGCTGAGCGAGTGGTCGAGGCGATGCTGTATGCATACCAGCGCGGTGGGGCCACACTGCTCGAGGTCCTCTCTGCGCAGCGCACTCTTGATGACGTACGGCACGGGTTGGTGGGAGCCCTCGCAAATGTCGCCAGAGCAAAAGTGCTCTTAGAGCAGGCCGCGGGCACAATGAGCTAAACCAACGTTTGGCCCATTGTTTGGGGCGAGCGGAGCTCACAACAGCTACACCACACGGCGGCGACGACGCTGAAGAGCGATCATCGCTGCGGCCAGAAGGATAAAAATCGCTGCAAATCCTGTGCAAATTGCAACAATTGTCCACACATTATACCGGGGCGGGTGGATACCTAACATCACCGGAGCACGTACGACAGCACCGAAGGGATCTGCGCTTGCAAAAAGGTATGTGCTTGAGTGGGCCGACCACTGCACGTCGGCGCAGCCTTCGCAACGAACCATGTGAGCCACTCGCAGCAGCCAGACTCCCGTGGTTGCGATAGACACTTGCACACGACCCATCTGGTCGCTCACGTAGCTCGATGCGCGCGGATCGCCACCGTCGCGAGACATCGCAACGACCCTCGCGTTGGCCAAGGGTGCGTCTCTGAAAATGAGCTGGATCGGCAGGACACCACCCGCCGCAACAAACACAGGGTCGCTCTCTGGAACCAGCTCAAGCTCGTGCCCTGCCCGCAACCCGAAGGTGTTGTCTCTCGTTGCCCCAACTTGAATCAGTGCCTTGAAGTACCGGTGCTCGCGATAGTTGCCCGAGACTCCAGACTCGCCCCTGCGAGCGCGGTCTGCTTGCACTGCAGTCCAGCCCTCACGTTGCAAAAAGTACTCGAACCGACTCGGCCGAAGGTCAGTGGCGTAGCCGTTTCTCTCCGCAGTGAGCAAATGTCCACCTGAACCTGTGAGAGTCACCGCCGCTGTGGGAGGCACACTCGCAGGCGACCCAGTCTCGCCGGGTGGGAGCACACGCAACTGCGAGAAGGTCCGCAAGTTCCACTGGGCGAATGGGATCACGCTGTGGCCAATAAAATCGTCGCCGTCCATCATCATCAGCGGGATGGACCGGCCTGCTGGCACAACGAGCTCGCTCGGAACCAACCAGTAGTCATAGATAAAGTCCCGCGCCTGCGACTTCGCGCTGTGCAGCAAGAGCGCGACGCCCAGCATGGGTGCGAGAATCAATTTTGCGAGTGGATTGACTGATTTTTGTCCATTGTTAATCGCTCAATCCAAGAGTACGCCACCGCTTTACCCGCCGCACACTCTTGAGTGGATGACTCGCGGTATAACCAACATTCGATAAACGGCGAGCATCCTCAAACTTCGTGGCCACGATCCGTGCGAGTATCGCTCTGAACCGATCGAAAGCCAACCATGAAGACTTACTCATCTCGCCGTGAGCTACTCGTCACCGCGTCCCTAGGTACCGCAGCACTTCTCACAACTGAAAACGCCCTTGCGCAGTCCCGCCCTGCTCCCGATGCCGGCGCCGGAGCGAGACCCTTTGTTCTCTCCCCGCCCCCAAGCCTGAGCGTTCTGACCGGAAGTCATCAGGTCGTCCCCTTGCCCTTTGTGCCCCGAACCTTGCGTGGACTCTCAGAGGCCATGATCGTCTCGCACCACCAAAATAACTACAGCGCCGCGGTGCGAAACCTGAACCGCGCCGAACAAGAGCTGTCGCGAATCACCAGCGATACGCCTGGGTTTATTGTCTCTTCATTGCGCGAGCGCGAGCTCAATTTTCGCAACTCAAAGACACTCCATGAGGCCTACTTTGGCAACCTCGGCGGTGACGGACGACGCTCGGGCGCGATCGAGACACTCCTGGCACAGTCCTACACAACGAGTACCCGGTGGGAAGAGCACTTTCGCGCTACGGGCGCCGGCCTCGGCGGGGGCAGCGGTTGGGTGATCTTGGCGCTGGAGCTTGAGACCGGCGCCCTGCGGACCGTGGCATCTGCAGGCCACACGCAAGCGCTGTGCAGCGCGGTTCCACTGCTGGTGATGGACATGTACGAGCACAGCTACGCGATTGATTTCGGTGCGGCCGTCCCGCGATACGTCGACGCGTTTTTTGCGAACATCAAATGGGACGAGGTCAACCGTCGGCTCGAGCGAGCGCAACGAGCGGCCACGATTCTACGCAGCTAAGATGCCGTCGTCTGAACCAACCCCTCCAAACCGTGTTTCTTTTGCCGAAGCACTTCGGGTGTGGCTCAAGATTGGCTTGATGAGCTTTGGGGGCCCGGCGGGTCAGATCGCGCTGATGCATAAAGAGCTGGTCGAGCAGAGAAAGTGGATCGACGAAGAGAGGTTTTTGCATGCTCTCAACTACTGCATGCTGCTGCCGGGACCTGAAGCACAACAGCTTGCAACCTATATAGGCTGGCTGATGCACCGCACAAAGGGAGGACTCGCCGCGGGGATACTGTTTGTCCTTCCGGGATTCGTTGCGGTGTTGGCTCTGAGCGCCATGTACGCGAGGTTTCACCAGCTCCCGATCGTGGCGATCTTGCTGTACGGACCGAAGGCGGCGGTCCTCGCGGTAATCATTGAGGCGATTTTGCGCGTGGCCAAACGCTCGTTGAAGACGAAGGCATCATTCGGCATCGCTGCAGCTGCGTTTATCGCGCTCTTTTTCTTCGATGTGGCGTTTCCCTCTGTGGTCCTTGCGGCTGCTCTGTTGGGCCTCATGGGGTCGCGCATGACGCCACAGATCGTGACTGACTCGGACGGTGGGGCGGTCGCATCCGACAGCACATCCACAGTGATCGACTCGATGAATGCAGCCGGAGAGCTCGATCACACGCGTCCATCTCGCGCGCGTGCACTCAAGGTCCTCGTGCTAGGCGCCGTCCTGTGGGCCGGGCCGATCGCCGTCCTCGCCGCCGTCCTCGGTCCGACGTCTGTGTTTGTGCAAGAGGGGCTCTTTTTCTCCAAGACTGCAGCGGTCACTTTTGGCGGCGCCTACTCGGTCCTTGCGTACGTCGCACAGCGGGCTGTGCAAGAGCACGGGTGGCTGGTCCCCGGAGAGATGCTTGATGGCCTTGGAATGGCCGAGACAACTCCGGGGCCGCTGATCTTGGTGCTGCAGTTTGTTGGCTTTCTCGCGGCATATCGCAATCCAGGAGCGTTGCCTCCCACCATCGCCGGAGTCTTGGGCGCGTGCGTCACGGTGTGGGTGACGTTTGTCCCGTGCTTCATTTGGATATTTTGGGGCGCTCCGTACATCGAAGCGTTGCGAGGCAATAGATCACTTCGTGCCGCGCTCTCAGCGATCACCGCGTCGGTTGTTGGAGTCATCGCAAACCTCTCGGTGTGGTTTGCAATGCATGTCATTTTTCGCGCCGTGACAGAGCGACGCATCGGTCCCATTCGTCTGTTGAGTGCTCCTCTGTCGAGCGTAGACCCCGGCGCCATCGTGTTGGCATCTCTCGCTATGATCGCGATCTTTAAGCTAAAACTTGGGCTGCCGAAGACGCTCGCGCTGAGCGTGATCGCCGGGTGGGTCTGGAAGTCGTTGTTTTAGAAAAGAGTTTTTCGCTGCCCAGAGGCGAAGCGAAGAACTTCACCTTTTGGCGCACGCTCTGTTAGCTTCACCAGCATGAACAGAATGTATTTCACTACAGTTTTTGCTCTCTCTCTCTCACTTGGCGCCGCGGCCTGTGGCGCGCCGGTACAGCTCGATGACTCCGGAAGCGGTGCCGATGCAACCGTTCGCGATAGCGCGAGCGTCGATGTCCCCAACGCGACAGACATGCCCACGATGGGCAACGACGTCCCCAGCGGCGCCGATGTGATGAGCAACACGGATGTCCCAAGCGGACAGGATGTCCCGAGCGTGAGGGACGTTCCTAACGTGGCGGACAGCGGATCGGTGTGCGTCGCGCCGAACGGTCGGTGCGATATAGCTACAAACAACTGTTGCCCAGGCTCAAGCTGCATCAACGGCGTGGCAGGCCCGACCTGCGCGCAGGTGGGCATGTGCTCGATGAACGGCGGCAACTGCGCTGCAGGCGCCGGAGGCAGCCCATGCTGCGCGGGACTCGTCTGCATGCAAGCCGGCGGAATCGGTGGGATGCGCTGCGCGAGCCCTATGTGCCGTCGCGTCGGCCAATCCTGTGACGACATGAACCCCTGCTGTCCCTCAAGCGCCTGCGGCGGTGGTGGCGCAGGACGCATGTGCCTGCCAACGCCGTAGCTCAGTCCCGCCCGCCAGCACCGGCATGATGGGTCCATATCACGACGGAGCACCGAAGCTTTGGTTGCAATGGGGCCGCTGGCTGAGTCACACTGACGCATGACCGCTACGTCCAGCAGCAAGCGTACAATTCTCATCGCCTTGACTTCACTTCTCGGGTTCGGTGGCATCAAGGCGGCGACCTACTTTGTGAAGCAGAAGATCCACGATGACGCGCTGATCGCGCTTGTCCCGGCGCACCCACAGTTGACCGCCGCAGAGCGGCTTCGGCTTGGGCGTCGAATTGAAGCGACCGTCGGTGCGCAGCTCAACAGCCCCACGTTAGATGCGGACCTGGCGCGAGCCACCGGACTGCCTGTGCGCAATGATGCCGAGCGACGCGTCGCGGCTCGCACCGCCGCAGCCAAAGGAATGGCCGGTCTAAACGCTTCCCAAATGAACTACTTCTATGCGCTTAGGCTGGCGCTCGCCACCAAGTCTCCTGCGGTTTGCGCGGGGTTGTGGAGCGGTCAAATCGCAGAACCTGAGCTGTTTTTGGCACTATCACGGATCACTCAGCCGCAGCTTGAGCAGTGGTTTGCGGTCTCGATCGAGAGCACGCACATCGCGATGCGACGGGACTTTGTGGTTCCGCCGGCGGACGATGATGCTGTGAGGGCGGTGTTTCAGGCCACCAGAGCGGCGCTGTCGCCAGATGAGCAAGCTCGTTATGACCGTGTGATGGCAGCTGGGGTGAATGCCACGCCCTCGGACGGATGTAGTGTCGTGATGAGTCTTTACCAAACCGCGCAGCGCACTGAACCAGAGATGCGCTTTCGGTTCTACCGCGCGATGCTTAGGCAAGAGTGAGCGCGAACGCTGAGGCCTAAGACTTCGCGAGCTCCCAGTCGTGAAACACAGCTTCAATATTATGTCCGTCAGGGTCTAAGACAAAGGCGCCATAGTAGCCCTTATGGTACTCGGTTCGAGGCCCCGGATCGCCGAAGTTTTTGCCCAGTGCTGCGACCGCAGCGCGGTGAAATGCGTCTACTTCGCCACGGTTTTGAGCAATCAGCGCGACGTGGACTGGGGTTATCACACGGGTCTGCTCGTCGGACTGAAAGCTAGTGTTACCCGCACCAATCCACAGTTCTGGTTTGCGCCCACGGCCAAAACCAGCTGCCTGGCCAAACTCCATCACCAACTGAATGCCTAGCGGCGCGAGCGCTGCGGAGTAAAAAGCTTTGCTTCTCTCGTAGTCCGTCACATTGATGCTGACGTGGTCGATAATGGGTCGCATAGCGCGATGGTAGCCGCTCAACGATAGACGCGTCGATGCTGATTTTTCGCTTTAACTCGTCATCGTCTGAAACGTTCACCCCGCAATCACGTACCCGCTACCAAACTACCAATGACGAAACCCTCATCTCTCGAACCCACCCTACAACAGTTTGTCAGCGAGTACTACGGCAAGCAGCTGGCCTCAAGCGCGGACCTCAAGACCAATGCCTGCTGCGCGAGTGGGGCTCCACCAGCGTGGATCGCCGCGAGGCTCAAAAACGTCCACGAAGAGGTGCAGCGGAGGTTTTATGGGTGCGGGTTTCCGATTCCACACGCGCTTGAGGGTGCGACGGTCTTGGATCTTGGGTGTGGAACCGGCCGTGATGTCTACGTGCTCGCGCAGCTTGTTGGCGAGAGCGGACACGTACACGGGATTGACATGACGGCCGAGCAGCTTTCGCTCGCACGTGACACACAAAGATGGCACGCAGAGCGCTTCGGTCACAAGACGCCGAACACCTCATTTCACCTGGGATTCATCGAGGATTTGCACGCTGTAGGGATCCAGGACGAGAGCGTGGATGTCGCTGTGTCCAACTGTGTCGTCAACCTCAGTCCTCGCAAAGACCTGGTGCTTGCAGAGATTTTTCGAGCGCTCAAACCCGGGGGCGAGCTGTACATCAGTGACGTTGTCGCCGATCGCCGATTGCCTCCAGAGATCGCCAACGACCCCGTGCTTTACGCTGAGTGCCTTGGAGGCGCGATGTATCAAGGGGATTTTATATCGCTAGCGAAAAAAACAGGATTTTTGGACCCGCGCGTGGTGAGCACATCGCCGATTGTGATCAACAATGAGCAAATCGCGTTGAGGGCTGGTACCACGAAGTTTTTGTCCGTCACCTATCGGCTCTTCAAGCTCAACTCACTCGACGAGCAGTGTGAAGACTACGGCCAATACGCTACGTACAACGGGGGAATTGCAGGAGCCGAGTCGCTCATTTGGCTTGATGATCACCACGCATTTGAGCGCGGGAGAGCCGAGAGAGTGTGTGCAAATAACGCATCCATGCTCAGCAATACGCGCTTCGCGAAGTGGTTTGATGTCCGGGGAGATAAGCAAACACACTACGGGTTGTACAGCTGCGGTCCCACGATCGCGGCCGCGCAGTATGCACCTACGGGTGGCAACGCTGGCGCCTGCTGCTAAGCGCCCCGCTCGCTACTTGCCCATGCTCGCGCGGACGGCGTTTACCGTTCGCAGCCCCTGCGGCCCGAAGGTCTCTTGAGTCACCCGTTCAATTTGCCCGAATACGGCCGCCTGATCGCTCTTTACGACGTTGCATGAGACGAGGGCTTCGCGAAACTCGCTCGGAGAAAAAACGCGCATTTTGTAGTCGAAGACCGCAAGCGCACGAACCATCACGCGGATCGCGGTAGAGTCCGAGATAATCGCGTTGTAGGGCGAGGAGCGAGCCCCCGCGATGATCTCGCTCGCCATGGCGCGCTGGGCGGAGTTGGGCATCCCAGAATCACTTAAAACCAATGTCGTGACCTTGTCGAGGTCGCCTTTGAAATCGGCCGTCACCCCGCGGATCATGGCAAGCCACGTCTCCCAGCTTTCGGGGTCCGCCGGGGCGTCGTTGTGAATCGCGACGACCAAGTGCGTTGCGGTGGCCGGTTGCGCGATCGACAGCATCGCCATTGTTTTTTTCATGCCCAGATTGGTTGTATACCAAATTCGCCGGCGGCGAACAACCCCATGAGCAATGGACGCTATGTGCTTGATGAAGCACTTATGGCGCCGGGACTCGCCCCTCCGCCGCCCGTAGCGCGACAAGCCCACGTTGGTAGTCGGCGAATGCTTCAAGGACTCTAAGCCGGGCCTCTGCGGTCGCGACCTCGCGAAGATTGAGCAGCAAAATGGTTGCGTCTCCTTCTTCGTACCGGCGCCGTTCGCCCCGCTCGACTTCAAGTGCGAGGGTTGTCTCAGATCGCGCCGCCGTCGCACGAGCCCGCGCCGCTGCGAGAATCGAGAGCGCGTCACGCACATCCGCCACGACACGGTCCCGGGCAAAACGAAGCTGCTCTTGCACGCGACTCACGCTGGCTTCAGCGACACGAATCCGACCCTGAGCCGCGCGATTAGGGATCGGAACATCCAGCACAACTCCCGCAGTCACCTCCGTGCGCGAGCGGGTCGAGCTCTGCGTACCGATGTCCTGCGCGACCGCGAGCGACACGTTGATGCCGGGCGCCAGCTGGTTTTGCGCGAGCCTGAGGTCCAGCTCGCTCTGCTCGCGCTGCGCCGTGAGCCTTGAGATCTCGGGCCGTTGCGCGATTGCCCGCTCGAGAAGCGCCGCCGCTTGGTGCTCGATCGGCTCGCTATCAGGTGGCTGGACGATGAGCGCCGGGAGTCGCGCTGCGGGCACCACAACAGGCTGGCCCGCCGCGTCGCGCAGATATAATGACAACTCTATACTCGCCTGCTCCAGTGCGCGGGTTGCCATGGCCACGGCGGCTAACCGAGCCTGCACGGACCGTTGGTTGTCTGCGCGTTCGATCGCTGCGATGTCGCCGCTGACGGCCCGCGCTGTCAGCTGGGCGTCACGGCCTGTGGCCAGGGCCAAGAGCTGTTGCGCGACGCGAACGCGAGCGCCTGACAAAACCCAATCCCAATAACGAACGGAGGCAACCCGAGCATAATCTATTCGTTGTTGCGTCAATGTCAGCTCGGCCACGCGCGTGCCGACATCAGCCCGAGCCAAGTCTGTCCGCCTGCGATCCGTCGGCCCATCGCGCCAAAGTGGAACATTCACCCCCGCGCGCACCTCACCAAACTCATTGGTCTGCAGTCGTCCGTCGTAGGTCGGAATCTCGACAGTCCCTGAGCCCCACGGAGTCATGGGTTGACCAAAGCGGTAGCCTACAAAAAACGACGCTCCCCACAGCGGCGTGGGTTGATCCACGACCGCGTCAAAGTAGCCGTACGTATAGGGGCCCGTTGGAGTCATCGCGCCACGCAAGCGAAGCGTTGGGTCAAAGCCGCCGTGGGCCGTTTGCAGCTGTGCGTTTGCGACATCACGATCGCGCTCAGCGGCCCTCAGCAGCGGAAACGCGCTCGTCACGGACCGCAGGACCTCGTCGAGCTCAAGCACGTCGGTCGGGTTGCTTGGGGCAGCGGCCTCCGGGGGCAGTGACGGTTGCGCTGGGACCGCGGGGTCCACGGGACGTGCCTGTGCAAGCTGTGCCGGTCGCGCAACAAGCGACGACACCTGCGGCAGCTGCGATAGCTGCCCCACAAGTGGCTGTGTTGGCCTAGCTTGTGTGGGCTGCGGCGAAGGACCCACCCGCTGCGCGTGTGCAGATAAGCTATACGTTATCAAGACCGAGATCATAGCAAATCTGCAGGTGGTTGCGTGTCGGCGGGCGCTATCAGGCGAGATCATCGCAAGGCTCCTGGGGCCGGACCGCTCGACGTTGGCGTGCTTGATCCCGCTGGTTTCGACGCCTCTTCCATCGCATACGTGGCCGGAAACCCGTTAAACTGTCGCCACAGCTCATACCCCAGCGACACGCGCCCCAAAAGGATCCAGCCGTTGCCTCGGACACCTTGGCGCAAAAACCGCGCGGAGGGCCATGGCTGTGCGCCATCAGGGACCACCACCACACGAAACTTTCCGCGCCCATTGTCCGTCGCATCAACGAGCGAAACACGCCCGCCAAAGGTGCCTACAGAGACCGAGGGCCAGCCCGAAAACTGCACCGCTGGCCAGCCCTCAAACTGAAGCCGTACGTGGCGACCTTCTTGGACCAGAGGGATGTCGTTTCCGTCGATCCAGAGTTCAACGGCGCGATCATTTGTGTCTGGGATCAAGACCGCAAGCGCGTCCCCTGCGCGCACCATATCTGTGCCCTGATTCGCGAGCAACCGAAGGATCGTCCCCGCCCGCGCCGCAGTGACACGCATGGTTGATTGCCTGGCCATTCGCACGTCGATTCGCGCAAGTTCGGCATTGGCGTTTGCCAACTCGGCCTCCGTTGCAGCTTGCGTGGCGAGCGCGTCACCAATGGACGCGCTGATGTCCGTCCCCGCGCGTGTCTGGTCAGACTGAAACGCGCCCTCTTCGCTTCGTGCTGCGTAGAGCGCCGCTGTGGCACGAATCAAATCCGTCTCTGCACGGGTATAGTCAAGCATCGCGAGCTCAGCGGTGCGTGTCGAGGCAAGCCCCTGCTCAGCGAGCGTGCTCTGCCGTGCGCGTTGCCTGCGTGCAGTATCCAACGCCGCTTGGGCCGCCGCCTGCGCTTGCTCAGCCGAGCGCACCCGATTGCGCGCCATTGCCACCCTCTGCGAAGCCGCTGTCACTGCAGCCGTTCGCGACCCGCCGAGCTGCTGTGCGCGTCCACCCAACAGCGCAATGCGTGTGCGAACAGCTTCAATCCTCGCGAGCACTGAGTTTCGCTCGGCGCCAAGGCGCATGATAATCTCTGGGTCGTTGTCCGAGAGATCCACCACCAAATCGCCCGCAGCGACGTGAGATCCTTCATGCACATACCAGTGATGGACCCGACCTTCGATGGGTGCTTCAATGTTTTGCTGCCTCTCAAGCGGCGCGTTTGCGATGACACGGCCTTCAGCAAATGAGGTCTGCACCCAGGGTGTCAACGCGAGGGCAACCACGCTGACGCCAAACATCACAAAGAGCACCAAAACAAAGACTCGAGAGCTCTTTGACGCGCGCGCGTCGCGCAAACAATCTAAGGACTCACCACCATCAAGATACGGAAACTCTGCTGGATCTGCGCTCATAGACTCTCCATCTTTACTTGGGTAAGCGTCCCGGACGAAAACTCAAACGTATGTGTACACGCCGCCAAGACGTCCGGGCGATTGCTTACCACGACCACGGTCCAAGGGACCCTCGGGCCCAACAAGGCGCTGAGAAGCGCGGGTCGATCAAGCGGAAATATCCGGTCGAGCGTCTCGTCGATCAACAGCAGTCCGGGGTTGTCCACGATCGCGCGAGCGAGCACAAGTTGTCGAGATTCTCCAGGTGAAAGCGGCGACCCTCCAGAGGTGAGCTTCGTAAAAATCCCCTCTGGAAGCGCCGAGATCTCGTGGGTTAAGCCCACCGCAGCCAGCGCTCGATGGATCGCTGCGCCATCGAGATGTGAGCGACCCATGCGGACGTTGTCTTCGACCGTTCCGTCAAAAACTTCTGCACCACGCACAAGCTCTACGCGATGACGAAGAGACCCAAGCGACAGCTCTCGCACATCTCGACCCTCAATGAGCACTTGGCCGTCTGTCGCGGTCCGAAGCCCATACAACAGGTCCAAAAGCGTCGAGCGACCCACACCCGTCTTGCCAACGATAGCAATCTTTGAGCCCGCAGGGACCGTCAGATCAGCACCAGTCAACACCGGGACCAACGGACCGTACGCAAACGTCACTTTTTGCACCTTCGCGCCGATCGCCTTCGGCAGCGTCACCGCCTCGCCGTTTGATCGCTCAAGCGGCAGGTTCAGCAGATGACCAAGCTTGTCCGCCGCAGCGCAGAGGTCGTACCAACTCTCCAGCTGCTTTCCAAACTTCGAGATCCCCTGAAGGGCAGCCGTCAACACCAGCTCGGCAGCGACCAACTGACCAAGAGTCAGCTGTCGCTTGATCACCAGCCATCCGCCTAATCCCAGCAAAACCACATGCGCAATGGACTTGAGAGCCAGCGTCCCAACGATCTGACGAAAGAGCACTTTCCAGTGCTTTCGACGCGACGACAGGTACTTTGCTCCGAGCGTGTTGGCGTGCGCCAGGGCCGTCTGCGGCCCAGCCTCTGCGCGAAACGCGGTGGGGTTGCGCACGATCTCTTCGAGCCACCCAGCCATCGCAAACTTCGCCTTGGACTCATCGATTGAGCTCTGCACTGCACCGCCCGAAAACGCGTACAGGACGATGAACAGTCCAAGCGCCAAGAGCACGTCAAAGGCCAACAAGAAGGGGTGATAAAACGCCAACAAGAGCATCCCAACAGAGGTCTGAAGCACCAACGCGAGCCCATCAAGGAGCAGCGTTGCGGCGCTCTTCTGCACAGTGAGCACATCAAAAAAGCGATTCACCAACTCTGGTGCGTGCTCACGATCAAACGCCCCAATCTGCGCTCGCGGGAGTCGATACGCGAGCTCGCCAGCGACGCGCAAAAACAGGCGCTCTTGCAAAAGCTCAACGACGCGGGACTGCAGCGCGCGAAGCAACGAGTAGAAGACCAGCACCCCGCCAAGCAAAATGGTCAACACCACCAAGGGCTGTAGGATGGTGCTAAACGCAACCGACTGCACAAGGGCCGAGACCGCAAGAGGTGTCGCCAGAGAGAGGAGGCCAACCGCTGCGCCGTAAGCTGCGACCACCCAAAGCTCTCCTAACTCGTTGCCAATGAGCATCCAAAGTGCTGCGAGAGGTGTGGGATGGTGTTGGTGATTGGCGTGTGAATTTTCAGTAATTTTGGCCGTCGCAGTCATTGAGTTGGAGGGTATCAAAGGAGGATGTGCGGCAGCATGGGCATAATTTCCCCAAATGTCAAACCCTACCCTTTAGGTGAGGGTTGAAGCCTAGCCGGCGCAGCACCCGATACGCCCACGCTCTTCGATCGGCTTCTAAAATCAGCGACCAGGCGAACTTTCGGGCAAATCAAAGAGCAAAAACTCAGCCCCAGCGCCCATTTCAAGCTCTAAGCCGTTCAGGTCCGTGAGTCCTAGCCCGTCGCCTTCACGCAGGGGCGTGCCGTTCACTCGCAGCGACCCGCGAATCACCTGCGTCCAGATACAGCGGCCCGGCGCGACCTTTTGCTCAATCGATGAGCCGTCCTTCGAGCGCCCAACATAGACGTCCGCGCGTTGGTTGATCCGAATGGCGCCATCTCGTCCATCTTTGGACGCGATCAACGCGAAATCCGCGCTCGCGAGCAAAGGCTCAAAGCTGATTTGTCCATAAGACGGCTCGTACCCTTTTTTGTCCGGGACGATCCAAATCTGCAAAAAGTGAGTCGAGCGCTCAGACGAGTGATTCTTCTCTGAGTGACGGACACCGGTACCAGCGCTCATTCTCTGGATTTCTCCAGGTCGAATGACCGCAGAATTTCCCATTGAGTCACGATGCTCAAGGGCGCCATCGATGACATACGACAGGATCTCCATGTCCTGATGGCCGTGCAGACCAAAGCCAGTTGAAGGCTTTATCCGATCTTCATTGATCACGCGCAAGACGCTAAATCCCATCTGCTCGGGGTCATAATAATCGGCAAACGA
>JANNCG010001386.1:0-2008 GCA_031386385.1 Myxococcales bacterium | reverse complement strand
GCACACCGCAAGGCACACCACTGAGGTTGTGTGAGCAGCGATTCTGCTGACAGTTTGCCGCACTCCCTCAAACCCATCCTCGAACCTCTTTCGCCGCCAGCGGTAAGCATCGAGCGCTTGATGATCGCGCACGTACGGTTGCGATCACGACCTGTTCGTCGATTCGGTCGCGCGTCCGCAGTCCTTGGCTACTCAAGTTCACTGGTGAAAGTAACCGGGCCCGAGATCACCTCATATGGACGGCGCAGAGAGCCCTGGATCTCAAACGTTGACTGCATCCCATCTCCATTGAGGTCACCGTAGGCGCGCGCCGTGTACCCTGCTGCACTGCTGATGACCTCATAGCTATAGCTGTGTCCACCTACGATCCTAAAGTCGAGTGACTGCCACGTCGGGTGCTGCCAGGTCTGCGCTGTGCTCTCATACGGAGCTTCCGTTGGAGGCGAGGAAGGTGTTCGCTGCGTACTCTCGAGGAATCTCCCCGCCGTTCCGTTTTCGGTGATGGACTGCGCTTGGATCGTCACTGCCATGGATTGTGCAATGTATGCGAGCCATGCGTGCGCTTCTTGCGTCTTTTCGCGACGCAAGATGTTGATCATCTCCTGGACGGGATCCACGCAAACACACGGGCGAAATCTTCCTGCGGACGTGCACTGTTGGGACCCCACGCGCCCACTCGGGCAGGAACACGTCTGCGCGGTCCCCTCGGCGCATTTCGGGTGACAGCTCGCCAACAGCGCGCACATAAGAGTGATCACCGGCACGATCCAGGCCTTCATCGACAAACGATAGCACGTATGGCGTTGCGCAATAGGCGTTGAAGGGCACGCCGTACTGACTTGATTACTCCCGACTTCAAAGGGTCAATCCCCCTGGTAAAGAGCGTCGCCGAAGTATGCTTACTTTCTTTATTCCGAATCCATATAGCTTGAAAGCTTTCCCGATTCCGACGACTCAGAGATTGTACGCTCGCACGGATTGCCGTGAGATCTTGAGCCCAACGGCGATATTTCGGTTGCGCATGCGACCGCGCAAGATCGTCAGAGCTGGCTGTGATCAGTGAGCGTTGCAAGCCGTTTGCCGTGCACCTTTGGCAAGATCTCGTGATCGTCTCACGCGACTCCACAGACTCAACGCACCCGAAGATCCCCAACACGCTCGCGAGCGCTCAAAAAAACCCGCGACCCTCTGAGGGGCTGTCGTAGTCGTCGAAGTCTTCACTAAACGGCTCGCTGGGGCAGTGGCAGCAATCATCGCCACACCACTCACACACATACCCGTCGGGGCGCTCGTGACCCTCTGGCATCTCAGACAAAAACTCTTCTTCAACCCGCATGGACTTAGCTCCTTTTTGTCGGTTGTTTCTTGTGCCCTCGCGAAACGGCTGAGCGCATCTTGCCGACGCGATGAATACTAGCTGCGACATGTTATCATGTCAACGCCTGCGGCTTGTTTAGACTAGCTATCAAGCTATCTCATGTGTCTGTGCGCCCGATGACTAGTTTTGTTGCCCCAACAGAGCACGGAGCATCGCGACCCGTTTGACCAAGACCCAGTGCGGCACTGGCCAAGGGCACACCTGCATCACCGCGCCCTCTCCAATGTGATCCGCCGTCATCGCCACCGCCCTTGGAACCATCAACGCCAGCGCCATGTACCAGACCTCATCGTGTCCCGCGTGGGGCCGCGCCACGTGCGCCTCTTCGTGCGCCAACGTGATCTGCCTCACCTGCGCTCGAAGGGGCGTATGCAGCATAATCACGTCTAGATCTGGAACATAGAATCCCAGTAATAATCCAGGCAAACTCTGCTCAACAAGCAGCACATTGAGCACACACGCAATCCTGTCTAACACCGTCACGTGCTTGGTCGACACCAGCTCGTTGTCATCGGCCGGCGCCGGATCCAGCATCACTCGGATTGAGCGTCGATAAAATCGGTCCACGCAATCTTCGATCGCTTCGGCGGTGTCTGGGGGCATCTTCAACTCAATGTCGCACTCTTTTTG
>JANNCG010001373.1:0-3791 GCA_031386385.1 Myxococcales bacterium | reverse complement strand
GGATTGGTTGATTCGCCGAGCACAACGGACCAGCCTCCTCGCCAGGCAACGGGCGGTGAATCTATCGAAAATCCCTGACTGTTGGCGATCACCCGAGGGGGCGCTTCAACGCGACCGCGCAAGATACTCCACTGCAAGCTGCTGCTCTCGGCGCGAGCCCCTCGTTGGGTAACAACACGGGTCGGAGAGATCACGAGGAGCTCTCCTTCGTCATTGAGGGCGATCGCCGCTCCGGGCTGCACGCCGGGCGTCACTATGTCTGCACGAGCTCGGTCGGATTCTGCACGGACGAGAGTGATCAGTCTTCCGCTCGGAAACTGCAGTCCCTCCCGACCCACGCCTGGTGCCGAGAGGCTCACATGCGCCACAACCGTGGTCTGGTTTGCTGCAAGTAAAACGCTCGTTGCTCGGAGCTCTCCCTCGTAGAGATCAATGGTCTGCAAACCTCTACCCAGTGAACAACGCGACCCAGCCGTCTCTTCGGCGGAAGCCAATGGGGCTTGCGTCGTGATGGTTCGCGCGTGGACGGTGGGCACTGAAGGGCTCGGAAGGGCCGTCGGTGCTGCGATTGCCACGGGAGTATTTGCTGCAATTTCTCTCGCGGATGGACGCGGTGTTTCAACCTCTTGTGCTTCGAGGTGTGCGGGGGCCGTGATCCGCGGTGCGCGAGACGGCTCAGCGAGTGGCTGAATGCGCTCTGCAGTTGTTCGAGGCGCTTCGGTCCGCGGGAGGCTAAGTGCGGGTGGCGCGGGCGTGGTCGGGGCCGCGGGGGTAAAGGTCACGCCTCGAAGGGCGGAGCGGTCGCGAATGAGCTCGTTTCCGGGGGTGAAGGTCACCTGAGCGTGCAGATCGCGGGCTTGAGTTGCGAGCGAAATGACTGCAACAACGCTGACGAATCGAACTGTCGTTGACTTAATCACCATGGGCTTGCGGACAACTCTGTGCGGACTGGGTGAGCGCCGCAAGTTATCCGCCAAGTTATCGAGAGAGCGAGTTACCCAAACATCACCAGCGAGTACCCCACACAGCGGTCACGGCTGTTGTTCACGTACGAGTGTCTCTGATCGCCGCGAAAGACAAGCACCTGGCCTGTCAGTACAATCCACTGCTCGCCACTGACGTGAACAGAGAACGTCCCCTGCTCGCACGCAAGAAACTCCCTAGTCCCACTCTTGTGCGGAACACCCGTAAATCTGCTGTTCGCCGCCAGTTCAATTCGCTCGAGTTGCAGCCCCCCTAGCGGCTCAGGGATGATCTTTCGCACCACGCTCAGCGCGTTGCCACGCGTTGGGAGTTGATCCACGGTATACAACAACGTGCTGGACTTCGGCGGTGCGACAAGCTCTTCGATGGATACTTGAAGCGCTTCAGCGCAGCGACGCAGGACGCTCAGTGTCGGGTTCGCGGTGCCCGATTCGAGATTGCTCCAGGTTGGCCTAGGGATCCCTGCGGCCTTGGCGGCCTTTTGCTGAGTGAGTCCGCGAAGTGTTCTCAATTGCAGGATATTTGCGGCCAAATGTTGCGCGGTGCGGTCCGGCGACGGTGTCGATAGATTAGCCATTGGTCAATAGAGTAGCAAGAATGCCATCTGATTGTCAGTCACGGACTAAGGTCTCACTCGAAGAAAGAAACGGAGTGAACACCATGAAACTGACCAACACCAATGTTCTGATCACCGGAGCCGGCCGAGGGCTCGGTGCCGCCCTTGCACGAAATCTCGCCAAGCGCGGGGCTCGTCTGGTCCTTGTCGCACGAAGCGTTGAGGTTGAAGCACTCGCCACCGAGTTGCGCGCGGCCGGCGCGAAAGTGCACGCAATTCGCGCTGATATTGCAGACAAAAATAGTATCTACCCGTTGGCCGGAACCGCTGCGGCGCTCATTGGCCCCATCGATATCCTGATCAACAACGCGGGCTCACTTGGTGTCAGTTCGCTGTCACTGTTGCAAGACACCGAGTGTGAAGCTGTTGAGCAAGCGTTGGCTGTGAACGTCCTGGGTGCCTTTCGGTTGACCAAAGCGCTTGCGGCGTCAATGGTGTTGCGTGGCAGAGGCTTGATCGTGCATCTCAGCTCGGACGCTGCGGTGAATCCGTACCCCGAGTGGGGCGCTTATGGCGTCAGCAAAGCTGCAGTGGATCAGTTGTCGCGCTCGTGGGCTGTCGAGCTTGCGCCGCACGGAGTTAGGGTCATCACGGTTGATCCCGGTGAGATGGACACGGTGATGCACGCGCAAGCCGTTCCGAGCGCGGATCGCGCGACGCTGGGGGACCCTGGTGTAGTGGCCGAGACGATGATTCGACTGATTGAAGATGAGAGACTCGCCCCCAGTGGTAGTCGTGTGATCGCACAGGAGGTCTCGCTATGATCTCTGCAGCAAAGTGGCCACGGCAACCCGGTGAGCGAGCTCGCCTGGTGCACGTGTCGAAGGACAATTTTTCACTCGGAACCGAGCAGACTCTCCTGCGCTGGCTTCGCGCTGGGGATGTATTGGTGCTCAATGATGCTGCTTCGATTCCAGCCTCGGTCTCGATGATGACCCAAGAAGGAGTGTCTCTGGAGCTTCGCTTGCTCGAGGCCCCACGGCAGGACGATGCCGTCTGCCGCGCGGTCATTTTTGGTGCTGGCGACTGGCATCTGCCCACAGAGCTTCGAACAAGTACCGTTGAGCTTGCAGTCGGAGATGTGCTCACCAGTGG
Source organism: Myxococcales bacterium (assembly GCA_031386385.1). Classification (GTDB taxonomy): domain Bacteria; phylum Myxococcota_A; class Polyangia; order Polyangiales; genus JANNCG01. Next base: position 1,096 of record JANNCG010001373.1, on the reverse strand, counting down.
CAGTTTGCGTGCGCGGATTGTGTCCGTCGACGAAGAAAATCATCGGTGGGTATCGGTGCGTTTTGACGGTGCATTGCAAGTGATTTTGCAGGGATTGTACGCGCACGCAAAACCTATCCAGTACTCGTATCTTCGTGATGCTCTCTCACTCTGGCATGTGCAGACGCCCATGGCGACGCAACCGGTCGCGGTCGAGGCTCCCTCTTCTGGATATCTTCTTCACTGGGATGTCTTATCGGCGCTAAAATCCATGGGTGTGATCCTGGCGCTGCTAACACACGCGACGGGGCTTTCATCCACTGGAGAGCCATCGCTCGATGCTCGGTTGCCCATTGATGAGCGCTACGAGATCTCGGACACGACGGCTGCAACGATCGCACTCGCGCTGGCCGAGGGACGTCGCGTCATCGCGGTAGGCACTGGAGTGATGCGCGCACTTCAAGACAGCGCCGTGCAGTTTGGTCGTGTCGAGCCCGGGCCCCACATTGCATCACTGAAATTGGGACCCTCCCAGCGGTCACGTGTGGTTTCGGGCGTTCTGACTGGCGTTCATGATGAAGGCTCGTCGCACGCACAACTGTTAAAATCCCTGTTTGCTGGCTCAACGGTCGACCGTGCGCTTACGTTTTGCGCCGAGCAGCAGTTGTCGGGCCACGAGTTTGGCGACGGGACGCTCTGGTTAGCCTAATTTCGTCGCCGTTTTGGGTGGCTGTGCTGGTGTTGTTGTGAAGTTTTCTAAGCTGTGCTCTTGTCTCGCCGGCCGATTGAACAACAACAACGCATCGAACGAAGACGTATTAGAGCTCGACACGCTGCTGGGGCGAGGCACCAGCTTTGTGGGCAAGCTTACGTTTGACACTCGCACCCGAATCGATGGAAAATTTCAGGGTGAAATCGTCTCGGATGGCGTGCTTATTCTCGGCGATACCGCTGAGATTGACGCCAATGTGTTGGTCGGCGCGCTTATTGTCCGCGGCGCGACGGTGCGAGGCACTCTGCGGGCGACCCAAATCATTGAGGTGTACGCACCGGCAAAAGTCTACGGAGATTTGAGCGCTCCTGAGGTCGTCATTGAGAAGGGCGTTGTGATGGAGGG
>JANNCG010001367.1:0-2742 GCA_031386385.1 Myxococcales bacterium | reverse complement strand
GCGGCCGGCGAGCCGCGCCCCTGGATCAGTTCGGTGAGGCCGAGCTGCACGTCGTCGAGGCTGAGTTCGCCCGCCGCCTGGTCGTAGAAGATGCCGATGGCGCGCGCTGCGCGCTCGGCCTGCGGGCGCTCGCCGCGCACCGAAAAATGCGCGCCGCGGCGCGCGATCGCCACGTCCAGCGCGGTTTCAATCTGCTTCAGGTTCGCGTCCAGCGGGCCGCACAGCCGCGCGAGGCGCTGGTTGTCTATCGGGTCGAGCCGGACTTCGATCGGTCTAGCTCGCATCGATCAGTTCACCGCGCAGTCAACAAAAGGCATCCACGCGGCATACCGTCGCCTCGGGGAGAATGAGTGCTCAATTGATCTCACGTATCCCGGATGCGACGGTCTCTCGATTGCGACGCTCGAGACCACTGCAGGTTCGCTTAAATCTGTCTTCGACTTCACAAAGACCACTGGCGTCATTGGCCCGGTCTCGTGGCTCAACGCTTCGTGCAATCACGGTGCATTTAAGATTCACTGGCGATCGAGTTAGGCACAAGAGCACTTTCGCAAGAGATCCTCGGAGGCGAACGCAGCTGTGGAAGCCTCGTGAACGAGGCCGCGCCCGTAGCTCGTTGTCGTCATCGGTGCAAAGCCCTTAGATTTCACCGCAAACCCCGCTCAGCACCGCGCAACGGGGGCAGAGCGCTAGTTGGATCGATAAATCGACGGAGAAGATGTTGTCACATCATTCACGCTTCAACGTGTGTGGTACGTTTTCGGTGTGCCAAACCCGGGAGACACGGCGCGCGAGGCAACCAGCGCATTTTTGATGAAGGGCCAGCTGCTCACATCCTTCGTCGAGGTCCTTCATGAGCGTGGACGCAAAGACGTCGTCCTAAAAGAGTTGGGGCAGGCGACGTTAGACGTCCTCGCTTCTAATCCGTTGCCCTCACAGTGGCTGAGCGGTGCGTCGTTGGCAGAGGTGCAGTGTGTGGTCTATGACCTGTACGGACCGGTCGAGCTACGCGAGTGTGCCTACCAAGGGACCAAACGTTCGGCTGTGCGATTTCTGCAGCCGTTTGTCGAGGCAACGATGCGACTCTTTGGTGTGTCGCCAGAAGCTCTCTTAACGCGAATCCAAAAGTTCTCTGAGCAGTCGACCAAGGGGATGGACGCGGAGTACCGTTCGCTTAGTCCCCACTCGGGGATCATTCAGTTTAGCTATCCTCGAAGCCGTGGGCTGTCGATCGCGACACTCGAAGGAGCAGCTGGATCGCTCAAATCCGTGTTCGATTTCACACATACCGTGGGCACCATAGGCACTCCGAGGTGGCTCGATGAATCACGAAACCGCGGAGAGGTCGAGCTTAGTTGGAAAGCGAAGTAGACTAGACCTCCAGATGCTTCGAATATCTGCCCGGTTCTCGGCGACCCGTCGTATAGTGGTTAAGTTATTGTGTCTGTGCTTGCCGTTGGTCGCATGCACTGATGGCCCGACCCCCATGGATGTGACCGCGTTGGACGCCCTCAGCGTGGACGGGGATCTGTCTGATACGACCCTGCGGGACGCCCCAACCACAGTCGATGCGATCGAGCCGCCATCAGGGCTTCGGCAACTGTCGCCGCTCAGCAGCAGCACCGTGAGCTCGCGCAGACCGTCCCTGACTTGGACACTTCCGCCCGGAAGCACCTTGGCGCAAGTCCAGCTCTGTCGTGACCGGGCTTGTCTCAACACAATCGCGATGGTTGAGGGTGCGACCCGCGCGCGGCCTGCACAGGATCTGGCGCCAGGGTGGGTCTTCTGGCGCGTACGCTCGGGGCGATCCGTGACACCCACGTGGCAGTTTTGGGTTTCGCCTCGAAGCGCGCCCGGGGATCGGGATACCAGTTATGGCCAGTCGCTGGATGTCAACGGTGATGGTTTTTGCGACCTCGCTGTCGGCGCTCGACGCGATACTCGCAACGGTAAAGCGTACGTCTATTTTGGCAGTCGACGAGGCCTGTCGACAACTCCAGACCAGACCCTCAACGGGATGCTGACCATTCCCAACAACTCTGAAGAGTATGCCACGACGATCAGCAACGCAGGGGATGTCAACGGCGACGGGTACAGCGATCTTCTCGTAGGAGCACCAGGGGCGTTGCCCACTGGGCTCAACGACGTCGGCGCGACATACCTCTATCTCGGCTCGCCCACAGGACTTCAGCAGCCCGCGGCACGTGTATATTTGGGGACGATGGTGGGCGAGCGTGATGGCTCGGCGCTGGCAGCGCTCGGTGACATCAACAACGATGGCTACGGCGATTTTGCGGTCGGAGCGGTACGAGCAGGCGCCGTTCTCAATGCAGGGCGCGCGGCTATTTTTCTCGGTGCGCCAACCGGCGCTCTGCCGATGAGTCCTGCACAAACGCTGATCGGTGAGATGTCAAACGACAAGCTCGGCGGAGCGATATCGGGCCTGGGTGATATCAACGGTGACGGGATCTCTGAGGTGGCGGTGGCATCACCAGAAGCGACACGGGCAACAGGTGCCTCTGCGGGCTTGGTGCGAATTTATTCTGCCTCAGGGCCAAACGGAACGCTGGTCCCCGGCGCAACTTTCAGCGGCTCGACCGCGTCGGAGTATTTTGGATTTTCGCTAGCGGGTGGCGGAGATTTAAATGGCGACGGGTATGGGGACTTGGTGGTGGGTGCACCAGGGGCACAGTTTCCCGCGGGGACAAGCGTCGGTTCGGCGACGGTGTATTTCGGTGGGCC
>JANNCG010001359.1:0-7604 GCA_031386385.1 Myxococcales bacterium | reverse complement strand
CGGGATTGATGTGCCAAGCGCCGCAGTGGATGTTCAGGAGTTTGATGTTCCGGTTGCGCTGGATGTTCCGAGCGTGATTGCGGACACAGGAGTGTGTCCAATGGGGGCGATGGCTTGTCCCATGGCCGGCTGTGTCAACTTGCAATCTGACGACATGAACTGCGGTTTCTGTGGCGTATCCTGCGGTGCAGACCGCTCGTGCGTAGCGGGCGCGTGTGAGTGCGCGATGGGGACAACGATGTGTGGTGCCACGTGCATCAACCTGCAAACGGACACTTCGAACTGTGGAGCGTGTGGCATTCGTTGCCCCGCCAATCAGATGTGCGTTGCGGGCGCGTGCAGACTTTCGTGCGCAAATCCCAACAGCATTTGTGTCGCGAATAACGTGATGAGCTGCGTGAATTTGCAGACGGATCTGGCCAACTGTGGCGCTTGCGGTACGCCCTGTGCGGTCGCCAATGGGACGCCGAGCTGCGGCAATGGTCGCTGCAGCGTGGGGCTGTGCAACGCTGGATTTGCCAACTGCGACATGAACGCCGTCAATGGCTGTGAGGTCAGCACAAACGCCAACGTGTCGAACTGCGGTGGCTGTGGCGTGGTTTGTCCTGTGCGCGCAAACGCAAACCAATCATGTGCTGCGGGTGCTTGCGGATTTTCGTGCAGCGCGGGCTTTGACAACTGCAATGCGAACCCTGCTGACGGCTGCGAGGTGAACTTAAGCAACTCCGTCGCGAGCTGTGGTCGCTGTGGCAATGTGTGCGCGGTCGCAAACGGAACTCCTGGTTGTGCGAACAGCGCTTGCACCGTTGCAAGCTGCAACGCGGGATTTGGCAACTGCGACGCTAACGTCGCCAACGGCTGCGAGGCCAACACGCAAACGGATGTGGCCAACTGTGGTGGTTGCGGAGTGCGGTGTCTCGCGGGTCAATCGTGTCAGGCTGGAGTTTGCAGAGTCATCGCGGGTGGAGGATACAGCCCCGTTGGGCCGCAGGTAAACGTTCCGTTAGCGACCGTCACAGGTGGGGGATGGACGGAGTGTTATCGGGATCTTTTCTCAAACGGGGCGACGACACTCGCGACCATCCAAGCGCGATGTAGTGGCGCAGAAGTGATGGTTGCGTGCCGCACAACGGGCTCTGCAACGCTTCAGTTGCTCGCTCAAGCACCCCGCGCGGATGTGTTCTTCAACACCGGCGATGGCAACAACATTGTTCGCAATAGCAACGGAACAGACTGGTACTACTCAGCCAGCACTTCGTTTGGTTATGCAAGTCCTGGCTTGGGCGTCTCACGCAATTCGTGCGACACGTTAAACACCAGCCCAGGGACGCGCTTTTGCGCTCATACAAGTGCAGGAAACATCAACGGCGGGTATCGCTGCGGCGCAGACTTAGCCCTCAACGGGAGCGCCGCTTTTGAGCGCGTCTTGTATCATCGCACGGGGTATCGCCCGGTGGGTCCGCAGAACAACGTCCCGGTGGCGACGGTGACCGCGGGAGGCTGGGTTGAGTGCTATCGAGACCTGTACAACAACAGTGCGACCGCGATGGCGACCATTCAAGCTCTGTGCAGCCGCCCAAACGTGATGGTCGCGTGTCGGCCCACAGGCAACGCAACCTTGAGCTTGCTCGCACAAGCACCCCGAGCCGACGTGTTTTTTGATACCGCGATGGGCAACGTCTTGCACGTCGCAAACGGCACTGGATGGTATTACAGCAGCGTATATTCGATGGGCTTCACGCTCGCGGCAGAGACCGTGAGCCGAAACTCCTGCGACACGGCAAACACCAACCCCAACAGTCGACTGTGCTTTCACACCGGCGGGGGCAATATCAACAGCGGTTATCGGTGCGGAGCAGACACCACGCTAAACGGTAGCGTCGCGTACGAGCGTGTATTTTACCATTCAAACTAGAGTCCCTTCCGAAGAAATTACCGAAAATGAAGCTGAAATATCTATCAATCGTTTGCGTTGCGGTGACAGCTGCGTGTGGTGACATGAGCCAGGTGGACGATGTGCCGACGCGGCGAGATGTTCCGACGGGGCGAGATGTCCCGATGGCTGTCGATGTCCCGGTCGTACCGATGGATATCCCGAACGGGGTTGATGTCCCCAACGCGATGATCGATGTGCCGAGTGTGGGCGATGTTCCAGGTGTGATCGCCGACACGGGAGTGTGTGGGATGGGTCAGACCGCTTGTGGCGCCGGGCTGTGCGCGAACCTTCAGTCCGACAACAACAACTGCGGCCTCTGTGGAACGGCGTGTGGCTTTGGACGCAACTGCGCGGCGGGTGTCTGCGTGTGCAACGTCGGGTCGACGATGTGTGGTGCTACGTGCGCAAATTTGCAGACGGATTCAACTAACTGCGGCGCGTGTGGCGCTTCGTGTCCGATGAATCAAATGTGCGTTGCGGGCGCTTGTCTCGTTGGCTGTCCCGCACCCAACCGAATCTGTGGCGTCGGCGCGATGATGACTTGCGTGAACTCTCAAACAGACGTGAACAACTGCGGCGCTTGCGGACGGGCCTGCGCAGGGCTGGTCGCAAACGCAACGCCAGCGTGCACCGCAGGTGCTTGCTCGATCGCGAGTTGCAACGCCAACTTCGCCAACTGTGATGCAAACGTGGCGAACGGTTGTGAGGTAAATACCAGTGCAAACGTCACGAACTGCGGGATGTGTGGCGTGGTTTGTCCAGTCCGTCCAAACACCAACAGCGCGAGTTGTGCGGCCGGAGTGTGTGGGATCGGTGCCTGCAATATGGGTTTCGGCAATTGTGATGGCAACGCAGCTAACGGCTGCGAGACTAACGTGCAAAACGACGTAAACAACTGTGGCGCATGCGCCAATCGTTGCGCGGTGGGTCAAGCGTGTGTTGCAGGGGCGTGCCAAGGCGGCGGGATGGGATACCGACCCGTAGGGCCGCAAAATAATGTTCCCCTCGCGATGCTCGTTGGTTGGACCCAGTGTTATCAAGACACGTTTGCAAACTCAGGCACTCCAATGGCGACGATCCAAGCACAGTGCAATGGCGCCGACATCATGGTGGCGTGCCGTTTGACTGGCTCTGCAACGCTGCAGTTGCTCGCTCAAGCACCCCGCGCTGATGTGTTTTTTGACACTGGCGTGGGCAACGTCTTGCACATCGCCAATGGAACGGGTTGGTACTACAACAGCTCTCACTCGTTTGGGTACACCGTCGCTGGCGAGACGGTGAGTCGCAACTCGTGCGACACCAACAACTCCACACCTGCGAGTCGCTTCTGCGCGCACACTGGCGCTGGCAATATTAACGGCGGCTATCGCTGCGGAGCGAACGACGGTCTGAACGCGAGCGCCGCGTATGAGCGAATCATTTATCATTCCACTGGCGGGACACCAAACTTTCGCGTGACGTCCATGAGCCCAAACATGTGCGTTAACTCTGCCGGGACCCAAGCAGGAGTCAACGATCAGCGGGGTGTTCTCGCGGTGACCGCGAGCACCGTGTTGTACACAGGCGACGCGTACACAGTGTATTTGCCGAACGACACCGTAAACGTCGCCACCCCGGTAGCGATGAACCGCGTGCACGACGCGATGGTCTCGGACCTTCGCACAGGGGTGGGATACTTCTTTGCAAACGGCGCAAACGTTGAGCCGATCTCGGGCACCGCGGGCAACGTCACTCAGCTGATCACGTTGAACGATCAGGGGGTTGAGATTGCGCCATTGAGGGCGATTCAGTTGTCGACGCCGATCCCGATGACCGCGAACGGCGTGGGATTTTACTCGGGATATAACCGTATCATCGTTTGGACCGGCGCCGCTTGGTACAACGTGGCGATGCCGAGTGGAGTGGTCACTCAGCTGATGGGCCCGGCTCCGGTGATGCCGTTTCCCTGTGAGAGCTGGGCGCACTCAGGGATCGCTGAGTACTTTGGCGGCGAGCCTCACGTGGTGTTTATGAGTATTGCGCCAAACACAGGCGTGGTGCGCCAGCGCATCGCAACGGGCGCAGTCACCGTCGTGACGATGGTGTCGCCTGGTGACGTTTGCTCGCTGAGCATCTCGCCGACGCGCAATCGCTGGTACTCGCAATACGAGTCCGCACCGAGCTACATCGCCGCGGGTGGTGACGAGCATGTCGTCATGTGTCCCGCGACGTGGGACAGCCCATAGCGTCTAGTGGGTTGGTCGAGAGACGTAAGGGGGCGGGCACTGGGTGCAGGGGGGGCAGTGTGATGTCCGCAGTCAGCGTGATTTTATGAGTGATATCGCAGACGGTACGCGATTCGCTTGATACTGTGACGTCGACACTTTTCTACTATTCTGAACGGCCTGTCAGGATTTCAAACACCTTCACTTTTGCGGCGGGATTGAGTATAGTCGAGCGCTCAAAATTGAACGCGCTGATTTAAGGCGTGTTCGCTCACATAACAAAGGTTTGATAATGAATCTGAAATCGATAGGCTTGACCTGCGTCATTCTGACAGCAGCGTGCGGCGGTACGCCGTCCAATCCTGATGTGGCGACTGGGACAGATGTCCCGAACGCCCCTCGTGATGTGCCCAACGGTACCGACGTTCCCAACGCCCCTCGCGATGTCCCCAACGGAGTGGATGTTCCGAACCCGATGATTGACGTGCCGAACATCCCGGATGTTCCGAACGTGATCGCGGACACTGGCGTATGCCAGATGGGCACAATGGCCTGTGGTATGGCCGGTTGTGTCGACCCGCTGACCGACAACATGAACTGTGGCGCTTGTGGCACTTCATGTGGCATGGGCCGCACCTGCACAGCCGGCGTGTGTGCTTGCAACGCGGGCACGATGATGTGTGGCGCTTCATGTGCCAATTTGCAGACCGATTCGATGAACTGCGGCGCTTGCGGCACCGCATGCCCGATGAACCAAATGTGTGTTGCGGGCGCTTGCGCGATCGCATGCCCAGCACCTAACCGAATCTGTGTCGCTGGCGGGATGATGTCCTGCTTGGACCTGCAGACCAACGTGAGCAACTGCGGCGCTTGCGGCACTGCGTGTGCAGCAGCAAACGGAGTTGCGAATTGTGCAGCAGGCGCTTGTGGCGTCGCGAGCTGCAACGCAGGCTTCGCTAACTGCGACATGATGGCGGCAAACGGCTGCGAAGTGAACACCGGTGCCAACATCGCCAACTGCGGCATGTGTGGCAACGTTTGTCCCGTGCGTGCAAACAGCGCAGCAGCAGCTTGTGCAGCGGGCGTGTGTGGTGTCGGAGCTTGCAACGCAGGCTTCGGCAACTGCAACAACATGCCAGCTGACGGCTGCGAAGTGAACCTCAGCAACACCATCGCCAACTGTGGCGCTTGTGGGACGGTTTGCGCAGCGGCAAACGGCACTCCTTCGTGCGCAATGGGTGCATGTGGCGTGGCTGCTTGCAACGCAGGCTTCGGCAACTGCGACATGAACGCAGCCAACGGCTGTGAAGCAAACACAAACACCGACGTGAACAACTGCGGTGGCTGTGGCACCCGCTGCGTCGCAGGTCAAATGTGCGTCGCTGGCATGTGCCAAGGTGGCATGGCCGGGACTGGATACAGCCCTGTCGGTCCACAAAACAACGTCCCAGTGGCAACAGTCACCGGTGGTGGTTGGACAGAGTGTTATCGCGATAGCTATGGCAGCAACGTATTGACCCCGCTGGCTACGATCCAAGCTCAGTGCAACGGCACAGACGTGATGGTCGCTTGTCGTGCAACTGGGAGCGCGACGCTTCAAGTATTGGCACAAGCGCCCCGGACGGATGTGTTCTTCGATGTTGGAAACGGCGCAAATGCGGTTCGCACTGCGAATGGCAGCGACTGGTACTATTCGACCGGTGCGTCCATGGGATTCGCGCTCGGCGGGACCGGTGTCAGCCGGAATTCGTGTGACACTTCGAACGTGAGTCCTGCGGCACGTGTCTGCTACCACACAAGCGGTAGCAACATTAATCCGGGTTGGCGCTGTGGAGGAGACCTAGGTGTCGGCAACAGCCACGAGCGTGTGATGTATCACCGCAACCGGTATCGTCCAGTGGGACCACAGACCAACGTTCCAGTGGCTACGGTCACCAGCGGTGGTTGGACAGAGTGCTACCGCGACACCTACGGTAGCGCTGTGCAAACCCCACTCGCGACGATCCAAGCTCGTTGCAGCGGACCGGACATCATGCTCGCATGCCGTCCAACGGGCGCAGCGACCTTGCAGCTGCTTGCGCAAGCTCCTCGAACAGACGTGTTCTTCGACGTGGGTGCTGGTCAGATGGCAACCCGCGCTGCAAATGGCGCAAACTGGTACTTCAACGGCATGTCCTCGATGGGCTTTGCTGGTGCAGGCGCAGCTGTTTCGCGTAACTCTTGTGATACCAACGGTGGCGCTGAGACCAACCGTCTCTGCTGGCACACCGGTGCCAACAACATCAACCCAGGTTGGCGTTGTGGCGCAAATACCGGTCTCAACGGAGACAACGGATTTGAGCGAATTATCTACCAAAGCGCCGGTGCACCTAGCTTCCGCGTGACCTCGGCAAACGTGGTTCCTGCGATGTGCACAAACTCTGCGGGTACCCAGAACATCGTTCCATTCAATGATCAACGTGGTGTTCTCGCAGTGACCGGGAGCACCGTTCTTTACACGGGTGATGGAGCGACGGTGCACCTCCCCATCGCTACCATTAACTCAGTGACGCCAGTTGCAATGAACCGAGTTCACGACGCGATGGTGTCAAACCTCCAAACTGGCACCGCATACTTCTTTGCAAACGCCATGGGTACTGAGCCTGCGTCAGCCACTGCTGGAAACGTCACGCAGTTGATCCAAATGACCGATCAAGGTGTGGCAACGGCGACAGCGATTCCGTTGTCGATCCCGATCCCTCTGACCGGAGGCGGCCTTGGCTTCTACTCAGGCTACGGACGAGTGATCGTGTTCACCGGCGCAGCCAATGGCTGGTACAACATTGATCTCCCGAGCGGCACTGTGACTCAACTCATGGGCATGAACCCCGTGGGTCCGAACGGCTGCGAGAGCTGGGCTCACTCAGGTATCGCTGAGTTCTTTGGCGGCACGCACTATGTCGTCTTCATGGCCGCTGGTGGCGTGACCCGTCAAAACATCGGCACCGGCGCAACCACGATTGTCTCGATGACCGGTGGTGGTGATGTGTGCTCGATCAGCATCTCGCCAACGCAAAATCGTTGGTACTCACAGTACGAAGCCGCTCCTGGCTACATCGCTGCTGGCGGCGACGAGCACGTGGTGATGTGTCCCGCAACTTGGGACACGCCGTAACAACCGCGCACTGTCCGTCGCTGCGAGTGGGGCTTAGCGACGGGCTCTAGCGAATGATTGATTGGGTGGGGACTCGGGGGAAATATTTTCACGCGAGCAGCGCTCGGAGTTTGAACTCGCGCCTGCTCAATGCTTGATCGCAACGCTTACGCTGGATGATGGCTGCGAATTTCGCTCCATCAGGAGAATGAACAGGCGTTGAGTATCACTCGAACGAGCGACGCTCTGGGGGGATAAAGCAAGCGCTGCGGTGACTCATCACCGCGCACATCGAGAGTGACTCACCTGCAATCGCGGTGGGTCACTCGTA
>JANNCG010001338.1:0-2341 GCA_031386385.1 Myxococcales bacterium | reverse complement strand
AGGTGAAAAAACCTTCTAAACGCAGCTGTCTGTCGCTTGAGCCCAAGCCCAGAAGAGGGCGCAAACAACGCGGTGGGTGTCGCTCGGCGACGGAGCGCCTGCATTCTGGCGGGGGAGGTCAGCGAGGCCTCCGGCGGGACATATCCACAACCGATCTCGCAGTCGCCATCGAAGACTTCAAACGTCGAGATCTCTGCGCGAAGCCTTGAGCCTTGCCGAATCTGGCACTGCCCGTAGTCCAATATCGCTGAGCCATTATAGACTAAAATCGACAACGGGTCGGTCTTATCCGCTGCAATGGGCAAAAACAAGCGACCCATTTCGTCCACCCGCGCACAGCGAATTTGTAGCGAAGATCCGTTGATTGCGACAACATCATCGCCCGGTCGGATGTCCTGTCGGCAGCCAAACTCAAGCTCTCCAACGTCCGTTGCGTCTTGGACAATCATCCGCAGCGAGGTCTGATTCGGCATGCATGAGGTTGCCCGTCGGGCGCTCACCGGGGGTCGGTCAGTGGCAGGAATCGCCACGATCACTGGCCCCATCGCAGGCATCATCACGGCGCCTCGGACCGCGCCAATCATTGAGCGAAAGGTGACGTCCGTGAGGCCCCCAGCGCCAGAGACGCCCACTGTGGCTTGAATGGCCGGTTCGACGGCACCGAGAACACCTGCGGTGATTCCACCCAGAGATTCTCCCCATAAAGTGATGGACTCTTGCTGCCCCTGTGCGTTGGGACCGACAATGTCGACGATCCCGTCGCCGTTAAAATCACCCAGTGCATCGAGCCGACCGTCGAGGTTGTGATCGTCGGGGCCGGGCTGGGACCACGAAGGCGACCGCATCGCGCGCACGATCTGCAAGTAGTCCAGAGTTGTCTGCCGAATCATGTCGCGCGTTCGAAAAATATTCGCAGTGAGAAACTCAGCGCCTGAGTCGAGCTGCCCATCCTCGTTGACGTCCCGTGCGCGTCCTGCGAGGGCGACGTCAGCAAACGGACCTAGGCACAGTCCCCGAAAGATCGTGCGCGCAGTAGAGGTTTGCATCGGGGTCAATCCAAACCCGTGCGTTGGCGCGTTGGCGGTGATTGTCGCGAGCCCCATGCGTGCGAAGTACCCCGCGAATAGAATCGACTGATAGGCGCCCAGCCCATAGCCGTGAGGATACAGGGCCACTTTGAATGGTGGCGCAAACTGTGCTGTTCGGCGCGGTACAAAAATCCACAGCTGCACTTTGTCCGGTCGCACCGTGGCGTTGGCGGCGACTGAGTCCAGATCCCACATCACCGATTCTGGGTTGTTTTGCTCCGTCTCGCGCAACAAGTAGGGCGAGTCCACCGTCGCTACTGTGGCGTATTCAACCCACTGAAACGAATCGATCAGCGCTTGCGCCTGCTCTCCCTGAAACCCCAACACTGGCAGCAGTGACCGAGCGAGATCGGTTAGCTCCTCTCGGCTCACCACGTAGGGCGCAGCAGGCACGGGGCAGGTATCGATGTTGAGCGGGTGGGCGCGGCCAAGCCGAAAATTCGGGGCGATGCTCGCAAGGTTGCGAAGCCGCCCGTTTCCGTTGAGACCCGCTGCGACATCGAGCATATCCGTGACGGTGGTTTGTGTAGTGTATTTCCAGGTAAATACGACGTGAGATCGGGCGGCTGAGGCGCTCTCATCCGCCCAGCGAAGATCGCCGTAGTACCGCTGCTGCAGCGCGGGGTTGCTCAAGTGGGTCTCAACCCGGCGTAGAGCGAGCAGTTGATCTGGGTGGGCGACCGTGTCAAACGGCGAACGAATCGCCCCAGACGCGGCGTGCAGGCGGCTTGTGAGCACGACTGCGTAAGCGTGACGCTCAAGCAGTGGGATCAGCGGTCGGACGATCAGCGAGTGGGTCTCTGCTTCCCAAAAACCGGCGGTCTGCTGGCCGAAATCGAGCGGCGAGGGGCGTTGAAGGACGCCATCGAAGTTGCTGTCTTCGCTGACCTGCAAGATCCCGTCGTGATTGCTGTCTTCGTCTGTGGATGAGAGCATGAGGTTGGTCCCACCAGCGCGGGGGTCCAGCGCGAGAGGTCGACGTCGGTCGCGAATGCTCAACGGATAGTGCCCCGCTCCGACATCAAGCGGCACAGGAATCCCAGTCTCCATGTCGATCAAATACACCGCGTCATCAGTAAAATTGCTGGGATCCAACGGGTGTCTGCGCGTGATGTCTGCGAGATCGAGGTCGCCTTCAAACGGGACGGAGATGGGCATGGTGGTCCCCCAACCGTCGAGTCGGTCGAGCGCGACGCGCGCGGTTCGCTCGTAAAATGTCGGCGCGACCATACTGGCATTGAGTCGCAATCCCG
>JANNCG010001307.1:0-1740 GCA_031386385.1 Myxococcales bacterium | reverse complement strand
CTCGTCGAGCTCATCCGCTTAGCGCAGCTGAACCAAGTGCAAATTCGTCCCACGCCCACGCTCGACTGGAGTCACGTTCGGCGTGGCGATGGGCTGCTTATTCTCTATCCATTGTCGCAGGTGGACTTAGATGAACTGTCCGCGTTTTTAGAGGACGGCGGACGCTTGGCGCTCTTTGATGACTTCGGCGCGGGCGAGCCCGTGTTGCGGTGGTTTCAAGTGACGCGCTCAGAAGCGGTGCGAGGGCAGCTAAGGTCCGCACACTTGCCCGGATTGTACACTGCGTTTCGTCAGGGCGATCACATCTTGGGCGAGCAGGTCGACTCTGTGGTGACCAACGAGCCGGTGATGGTTAGGCACCCTCGCCTCTCGCCCGTGTTTGCGCTGGGACCGGACCCAGACCAAGGAGTGATCCTCGCTGCTCAAGACGGCCGCGGCCGCAGGGTGATCAGCGGGGCCCCCGCGGTGCTCGACAAGTCGATGTTGCGCTTCCCCGGAAATCGTCAATTCGCTGCAAATTTGCTCAAATACTTAGCAGCCGATGCCAACGCGCGAGTGCATCTGGTCTACGGGCGGTTTAGCTCAAAAGGGACCTACCCTGGGACGCACTCTCGCAGCCGGTCGCCGTTGAAGATGTTCTCGAAGAATCTCGACGAGACCTTGCAGCGCGCTGGGCTCATGGTGGCAGAGCCCTCGGTCTTGCGGCTGTTTGGTGTCCTCGCGGTGCTGCTCGCGTCCATTTTAATGGCGGCCAAAATGTGGGGCAGCAAGCCGTCTGATCGCTTTGGACCCACGGCCCCTGGTGGCGCGATGGTGGGTGTGGCCGCAAAGGTCGCGCTCTTTGGTCGCGAGAAGGCCAACCTTTTGTACCCCACGTTGATCCTGCGTCGGTTATTTGAGCGTGGTTTATTGCGCGCCCTTGGGCTGACGCCTCCGACGGATATTATCGCCGTGGTCGCGAAGGCTGAGAAAAAGCTAGACGCAGAAGCGCTGCTTGAAGTTCGCTCTGTATTGCTTGAGCTCGACAACATCGCGATCGCCGCAGAGGACCGCTCGACGCTCAAAGTGACCCCTCGTCGGTTCGTCTCCCTCTGGAGGCGAATCTCTGCGATCCTCACGCAACTGCGCGCGCAAACCGGCACGACCGGCACAGACCTTACCAGCAAGAATCCTCGATGACGACAAACGACCCTGCAGAAGAGCAAGCAGCCACCAACGAAGCCACCAGTGGCAAACCAACTGCGCCCATCGGCAAGACCAACGGAGTCTCACAAGAAGCCGCCGCGAGGCTCGCCCTGGCGGGAGAGAAAGTTCGCGCGCTGGTGGATGAAGTGTCGCGATGTTTTATGGGCTCAAGAGAGATCCCTGAGCGGATCGTGATGGGGCTTTTAGCGCGCGGACACGTGCTGCTTGAGGGCGTCCCCGGAGTGGCTAAGACCACGCTGATTCGCGCCTTTGCCAACGGGATCGGCTCGTCGTTTAAGCGCATTCAGTTTACACCAGACCTTTTGCCGAGTGACATCACGGGGACGTATATTTTGTCGCCGCGTGAGGGCGGGTTTACCCTGCGAAAAGGCCCAGTATTTGCGCAAGTGGTCTTGGGAGATGAGATCAACCGCGCGCCAGCGAAGACCCAGTCTGCGTTGCTCGAAGCGATGCAAGAGGGCCAAGTGACCATTGACGGCGAGACGCACCTTTTGCCCAAGCCGTTCTTTGTCCTCGCGACGCAAAATCCGGTTG
>JANNCG010001279.1:0-2651 GCA_031386385.1 Myxococcales bacterium | reverse complement strand
TTGGCCTCTCGATCGGAATCCCACTGATTTTGCTGCACAGCACCCGCATTGAGCGCCTGCGCTAACAATCCCTACCGCCGCATCCCGCCCGACGACGCCGTGGTCACAAACTGCCCGCGAGGCCAGTGACGATAGTATTGGCCGCGAATCACGGGACCGCCATCGCTGTTGTACTCGCCCTGCACAACCACGCCATAAACGTGAACCAGTGATAATGGGTTGAGCCTATTCTCACCGTCGCGATCCTCTGCGTTGAGCCGCAACGTGGCGGTGAATGAGCCTCCATCGCGGTCGTTGATAGTGACCCGACACGAGCCGTCGGTCTCGTCTTCGCACAAGTGCCGGATTTGGTGGGTGCGAAGCTGCATGGTGACGCGGGTGGTTCCGTCGGTGCCGGGCTCGACGTTTGAGACGACGCCCCACCAGGTCAGCACATGATCGGTGAAGCGATCCGGCAAGCGACGAACCTCGTCGTACACCGCGGTCTCATCTGCGCGCTGAGCAAACGGCTGCTCTTCGGGCAAAAACACGTACTCGCGTGCATACCCATAACGCCCGCCGCTGTTGCAGCCCATCAAACAGCTCGTGATGGCGACGGTTGTCACCAAGAGCCTCACGCTTTTACTTGCACTCTTCATCGGTCAAATATCTCGTAAAAAACACTACGCTGACCGCGATGCCGGCGTCAACTTAGAGGTCCAGATAGCCGTCGAGGACTTCAACCGCGGATTCATAAAATCCAAGCTGCGGCATGATGTACGCGCCCGCGACTTTGTCCCGCACGGCGTCGAGCATTTCTCTGGCAATTCGCACGCCTTCACGTCGCGCGTCCTCTTTGCTGCTAGCGCGCCGCATGCGCTCGCGGACCGCGTCGGGAATGCGCATTCCGGGGACCTCGTTGTGCAAAAACTCGGCATTGCGAAAGCTCACCAGTGGACACAATCCCACCATCACCGGAACATTCATCCCGCGAATGTCCCCCAGAAACCGCGTCAACACCGCGGGGTCGTACACCGGCTGGGTCATGACAAACTCCGCGCCTGCTTCAATCTTGCGGCGCAGCTTGGACAGCTCGCCCTCATAGTCCATCGCCGCAGGCTCAGCCCCCGTCGCGAGAAGAAACTTGGTCGCTCCGCCAAAGGCTTTTCCCCCGGGGTCCCGGCCAAGATTAAACCCACGAATCATGCGCAAAAGTCCTACTGAATCCATGTCGTACACCGCCGTGCACGCGGGATAGTCACCCATTTTGGGCGGGTCTCCGGTGATCACCACCAGGTTGCGAAGGCCCAGCTCGTGCGCACCCAGCACGTGTGAGATGAGCCCCAAAATATTGCGGTCTCGGCAACACATGTGAAGGATCGCTTCGATCCCCACCGCTTGCTCAATGCGCACAGCCATCGCGAGGTTGCTCATACGCGCGCTCGCACGAGGACCATCGGCGATGTTGATCGCGTCGATCCCAGCGCTCTTGAGCATACGAACGGTGTCGAGGGTTTTTTGCAGCGACAAGTGAGCGGGGGGATTGACCTCAACGCTTGAGACAAACTTGTTGCCCAAGCGCGAGCCCAATCGTGATTTTTCGGCCACCGGGCTGGGCTCAATCCCTGGGGCTGGGGTGAGCGTTCCACCTTCGATTGCGCTGGGATTTGTCTCGCCGTCTGAGTTTTGTACTCCCCCACTCGCCGAGCGCATCTTGACCGCACCGACCAGCTCACGGATGTGCTCGGGGGTAGTGCCGCAGCAGCCACCCACCACACGTACGCCCAGCTTGATCAAGCGCTTGGCGTAGACTCCAAAGTACTCAGGCGTCGCCATGTACACCATACGCCCATCCAACCTGCGTGGAATCCCCGCGTTCGGCATCGCCACCAACGGCAGCGCCACATGGCGCATCTTCTCGATGTTTTCGTACACCGTGGCGGGACCGTCGGCGCAGTTGATCCCAATCACATCGGCACCCCAGTGAGCGAGCAGCTCGGCCATGCGCTCGGGGGTGGTTCCGTCGGCCATGGTCCCGAAGGCGTCGTAGGAGACCATCACCATCATGGGCAGTTTGGTACAGCTTTTTACAGCCTCAATCGCGATTTGAACCTCTTCGGGGTGCCGCATGGTCTCAATGGCAATCAAGTCCGGCTGCGCGGTCCCCGAGAGCATCCCCTCGACCTGCTCAACAAACGCAGCACGCACAGCGTCTTTCTCCGACAACGGAAGCCCCTTCATATTGAGCCCCGAAGGCCCTACGGCGCCGGCAATAAACGCAGGGTGCCCCGCTTCAACAATCGCCGCCGCCGCGAGGGCGATCCCTGCGGCGTTCATCGCGCGCACTTGGTCGGCAAAGCCGTGGCGAAGCAACCGAAAGCGGTTGGCACCAAACGTGTTGCTCTCAATGAGCTGCGCGCCCGCACGAAGATACTCAACGTGGATGCGCTTGATCAGCTCGGGGCGCGACAAACACAGCTCGTCGTAGTTGGTCGTCAGCAAAACCCCTTGCGCATAAACCTGTGTGCCCATCGCGCCGTCCGCGACCAAAGGGGTGTCACGAATGGCGTCTAAAAAACCGTTGCTCATTTGTTTTTTGCTTGTCGCTCAGCGATACGTTTGTGCAGTTTTTCGGCCACCGTGGGCGGGACAAAATCGTCGATCTTTCCGCC
>JANNCG010001229.1:0-5356 GCA_031386385.1 Myxococcales bacterium | reverse complement strand
GTCGCCACTGGCGTCCACGAGCATTGAGGGGAGGAATTTCTCTAAAAATACCGCTTCACTCGGCACGGGATCGGGCACATCGAGTTCAACAATGAGCTTCGCAAACTCTTGATAGTCGCTAGGGCGTGCGGGCCTGATTGCAAACGGTTCGCTCTTCTCACTCATCACCGGAGCTTATCCGGATTCAGCACAATATGTACTGCGGCGATGTGCTCGCCAATTATTTGAAGGCTGAGCACTGAGACGATGGTTTCACCTTGTCGCGACACGATCCCGAGCTGTCCATTGACCTTCTCCATCGTGTGGGTCCACTGGGGGTTGCCCTTGCGCGAGACGCCGATCACAAAACGCGCGACGAGATCGGCGCTCTGGATCGCGTTGAGCGCCGCTCGCACTCGGCCGCCACCGTCCGAGAGCAAGACTGCATCCCGCTGAAGCAGGGACACCAGCGTTTCTAGATCCCCGCTCATACACGCCGAGGCGAAACGCTGCAGCAGCTCAGCGTGGGTCTGCTCAGAGACCTCAAAGCGAGGGGAGTGCTCTTCTAGGTGCGCCTTTGCGCGGTGGACGAGCTGCCGAATCGCTGCGGGCTCCCGGCTCAGAAAATCGCCTATTTCTTCAGGCGAAAACTCAAACACTTCGCGCAAAATATAGGCCGCCCGCTCAAGTGGAGAGAGCCGCTCAAGCACCAGCATCATGGCCATCGAGAGGCTCTCGGATTTTTCAATTGGATCACCGCCCAATGCCTCGCCAACGAGTGGCTCTGGCAGCCAGTGTCCGACGTAGCTCTCTCGCCTCACGCGTGCCGACTTCAGCTCATCCACACAAAGGTTAGTCACCACGCGCGTTAAGTACGCACGCGGAACCTCCAGCTCTGGCCCAGTGGTACGCTGCACACATCGGACAAACGCCTCTTGGACGATATCCTCAGCGGCCGCGCGCTCACCCATCATGCGATACGCAAGTTGAGTGAGAAAACCTCGGTGCTGTTTGAACTCGTTGGACAAGAGCATGGTGGATCACTGGTGCACGGTCGCGCTAGGCAATCGGTGTGCAACGGTGGCAGGAGCGTATCCGAGTTGCTTGGAACTCGAAACCCAGCGATAGCGAATCCCGAGGCGCTCGCCCTTGAGCGAGAGGATGGTGTAGCGGCAGATGGCTTCTTTCAGAAATGCAGCGAATCTGCCCGTGATGATGGACGAAGTGGGCACTGCGTTGCCGTCGAGCAATTGAATCACGCCGTCGGCACGTCCCAGAGAGATACAGTATCCGGTGTCGCGATAGGACAGCGGCTGCTCGTGCAGACCTTTGATCGCGCGTACCAAATTGTCCGCAGCATGGGCGCCCATCGGCATCGCCGTTTTACACCCCATCGCGCCTGCAACAGGCAGCTTTGCCGAGTCGCCGACGATGTACACGTCTGAAAATCCTATGGCGCGAAGCATCGGATCGACGATCGCCTGCCCGTTCTCGTTCACCGAAAACCCCGAGTCCGTGAGCCATGGTGAAACGCGAAATCCGGTGGTGATCACGCACCGATCAAATTGGATTTTCTCATCTGAAGTCAAAATTTCTCTCTCGCCAAGCTCGTTGACAGTGACTCCTTCTCGTACGATGACGCCGAGCCGCACGAGGGTTGCGCGAATGTACCTTTGGGCTGCATCGCTAAGCTGCGCGCCCAAGGTTCGGGTGATGAGGATCACTTTGGTGCGGCCCTGAGTGGCTTCGGCGAGCTCAGAGGCGTACTCGATTCCAGAGAGACCGCCGCCGAGGACCACGATCGTGCGGAGGTGTGTGAGCGACTCTCGCATCGAGTCGGCGCAGCGAAGCGTGGGGTAGCTGTGTGTTGCAAACGGCGTCCGTATGGGCCCACTCCCGATCGCGACGATTAACTTCTCGTAGCGAATCTGCTCGGATCCTGCGTACACGAGCTTCTCGATCGGATCGATCCGATCCACGGTCTGCTGTAAGAGCGAGATGTTTGTCCCACGGACAAGGGTTGAGAGTTCGTGCTTCACGTTGCGCGGGCGAACTGCGCACTCATGCAGGCGGATCCGTTCTACGAGGTGACTGTCCGCCGAGATGAGCTGCACTGGGCGCTCGGACTGCCGCGCAACGCGAAGCGCCGCGAGGACCCCGGCATACCCGCCACCAAGAACGACGACTGGGAGTTTGGTCTTCATGTCCCTACGACGAGACAGGCCATCTCGTTGTGACATGCATTGGATCCGCCGCAGACGATTGGTGAACGGTTTGCAGATATCCAGAAGGATTGCGTCCGCTGTGCCGTCGGTGTTTATCGCTCGCTGTCCAACCCGCGCATTTGTGGGACGGGATAACGAGTCCCAGCAATCGCGTCCGCTGGGACCGCTTGCTCAATCCGCACCAGATCGTCGTTGCTAACCGTGAGGGACAGTGCGCGAATGGCCTCCGCCAGCTGCGTCCTCTTTCGTGCTCCTACCACCGGAACGATGGGTGACCGGCTCTGTCCCTTCGCCAACACCCACGCAATACACAGCTCGGTCACGCTGGCGTTTTTCTCCAACGCAAGCGCCTGCAGTGTGGCGACGAGAAGCCTGTTTTTATCTGCATTTTCGCCGACAAAACGCGGCAGGTGCGCGCGGTAATCGCCGGTCGCCGCGGGCTTTGAGCCCGAGAGCAACCCGCGCGAAAGGACTCCATACGCGGTGACACCAATCCCAAGCTCTTGCAGCACAGGAAATATCTTCGCCTCAGGGCTTCGACTCACGATGGCGTACTCAATCTGCAGGTCCGCAATCGGATGCACTGCATGTGCGCGGCGAATGGTCTCAGCGCCTACCTCAGACAGGCCAATCGCTCGAACAACTCCCACCTTTATGAGATCTGCGATGGCCCCCACCGTGTCCTCAATCGGTACCTGCGGATCAAGCCGGGCCGGCCGATAGATGTCGATGTACTCCACACCAAGCCGAGTGAGCGAGTACATCACGAAGTTCTTGATTGCCATAGGTCGACTATCAAATCCGGTCCACGCGCCATTGGGACCGCGAAGTGCCCCAAATTTGACCGACAGAATCGCGCGGTCTCGCTTGCCTCGCAGCGCGCGCCCGATGAGCATCTCGTTGTGACCTGTCCCATAAAAATCGCCCGTGTCGAGCAGGTTAATCCCCTCATCGAGGGCCTGGTGGATGGTGGCGATGCTCTCGTTTTCGTCCGTGGGTCCGTACATCCCGGACATTCCCATGCAGCCGAGGGCGAGGCGCGAGACCTGGGGTCCGACTGGCGAGAGGTTGAGTTTGGTGATATTTGCAGCAGCAACTGTACTCATTGAAATTCTTGCCATTGTTACGCACGGAGGACAAAGTTGGTTATCCTTGAATTCAATGAAGCTCTTTACTCGTAAGCTGTACGACGGCATGCAACCGGACTCGGGGTGTGAGCGACGAGCGATGAACGAGTGGACCCGGCGAGCGAAATTTTATCAAAGCTACCTTGAGCTCATTCAGCCGAGGCTTCCAGCGAGCGTCCGAAAGCTTAGCAAGACCACGCTGCACGACTCGCGCGTGACGTCGGTGAGCCAAAAATCGGACAGTGTGCGTATCATCCTCGACACTCGTAGCGCGGTCGGGCGCTACGTTCGCGGGAGTGTCGAGTTGGAGTTTAGTGGAGCGATTGTGGGGGGTGGTTCGCTCAAGCGCTTGGTGGGATGCTGGTGGTTGAACGAAGAATTTCACCTCGGAAGCGACGAGCGATTTGCGATTCACGTGTTGCTCGACAAAGCGGAGTTGTCGATTGAAGCTGAGGGACTCACCGTCACACGTACTACGCCTTAAATCCTGTGAATACTCACACAAAATGTTCTACATTCCCGACCGCAACGTCGACTAGCGTACCGATGAGTGCGTCGCAGGCAGAAGGGGCTACGTCTTCGAAGCGAGCTCAGCGCGCATGCGGTCTTCTTGCTCTCTCGCGGCCGGGGTCATCGCGTCGCCAAAGTCGTCCATTTCGTACAATGGGCGCAGCTCGACCTCTGAGTCCTCGCGGTGTGGTTGAGGCATGCGTTTGACCCACTCTAGAGCCTCGTCCATCGAGCGGACCTGCCAGAGCCAGAAGCCCGCAATGAGCTCTTTGGTCTCGGCAAAGGGCCCGTCGATCACTGTGCGGGAGTCGCCCGAAAAGCGCACACGCTTGCCCTTCGCGCTTGGACGAAGTCCTTCGCCCGCCAGCATGATCCCTGCTTTGACAAGCTCTTCGTTGAAGTTGCCCATGTCTGTCATCAGCTTTTCGTCTGCGGCGCCCGGACCGGCTTCGGATTCGCTGCTTGGAGTCGCCTTCACAATCACCATGATTCGCATATTTTTTGCTCGCTTCTGTTGTTCTTTTGCAGGTCGTTTGGGGCCCCATTGGCCGTAAAAGTCTCTGCGTGAACAGGGACGTCGAAGCTGGTACCCCGAGATTGACAGAGTCGCCAATTTTTCTCCCGGTGCCGTTCTCGGTTGACGCGCTCTCGCAAGGGTCGATAGATCCAAGGGGACATAACGGACGGAGCAGCATTTTATGAGCGAACGAAAGTTTTTGGACGAGCGCGCCGCGAGGCAGTTATCAAACACCACCAAGACCCCGCCCCAGTGGCGTGGGGCGACGCCGCGGTGGTTGGTGCAGATGCTGCCGTGGGTTCCGGTTGAGGCGGGTGTGTTTCGGGTGAACCAGGCGCTGGATGAGAAGTTTGCCCTGCGGTGCACGCCAGACCCCAACGATGATCTACCTGTGGGATTTAGCAACTACGAGGTGCAACCTCGCGAGTACACTCTGAGCTCGGTGACCACCACCGTGTCGGTCCACACGCGCGTCTCGGACCTGTATCGCAGCCCGATGGACCAAGTGAAAGAGCAGCTCTCTCTCGCCGTCGAGAAGATGAAAGAGAAGCAAGAAGAAGAGCTGATCAACAACGGCAGCTATGGTCTGTCGAAAAACGTGGATCCGGACTTCAGAATCAAGTCACGCAAGGGAACACCCACCCCCGACGACATGGACGAGCTGATCGCAAAAGTGTGGAAAGAGCCGTCATTTTTCGTTGCAAATCCTCGCACCATCGCAGCCTTTGGCCGCGAGTGTACCCGCCGTGGTGTGCCCCCAGCGACCATCTCGCTCTTTGGATCGCAGTTTTTGAGCTGGCGCGGGATCCCGATCATTGCGTGCGACAAAATGCGCGTTGAGAAAAACAAGAGCGATATTCTCTTGATCCGTTCGGGCGAGCGCAAGCGCGGCGTCATTGGTCTGTTTCAGCCGGGGATCCCTGGCGAAGTTAGCCCAAGCCTCTCGATTCGCTTGATGGGGATCAACGCTCAGGGTGCTGCTTCGTACTTGGTGTCTT
>JANNCG010001217.1:0-2720 GCA_031386385.1 Myxococcales bacterium | reverse complement strand
GGGGATTTGTGGTGCGAATGTACTCACACGAAGCTGGAGCCGACACCGAACCGTCGGACCGTCACGAGTACACCAACTGGGAGGGACTTGATGTGTTTGTGACGGACCTTGCCACGCAGCTCATTAATCACGGTCCTCATCCCCCCTGGACGCGATGATCACACAAGTCGCTGTGCCCGGAGGCTAGGCAGCGACTGTCCGAAACACCTCGTCCGCCACGCATTTGGATCCGGCAAACCGTCAAGGCACACGAGCTATCGTCCATAGAGACGACTGTCTGCAAGATCGCAACCACCCTTGCCGCTGCAGCCTAACCCCAGTTCACAACTGTGTTTAGTGCGCTGCGGGGGTCGTTGTCCGAACGCCATCCGGAACGATCAGCGGGCATTGGCCGCGCGCCATCTTTGCAGCTTGAAGTACGGTGTGCTCACGCAACTCGGCGAGCTGCGCGGGGTTTGTGGGCTGCAGCACGAGCCTCGCCCCGTTCGCGATGTCATCCACCGCAGCCGTCGCCTGCGGGAGCGGAGTTGGGCCGGGCTCTGCGAGCACAACGACGTCGAGCACGCGACCGCTTGTGGATACCAACAATCCTACTTCTCCCCGCTGTTGCTGTTGGTTCTCAACGTCGGACATGCGTCGAACCCGCTGGCGCAACTCAGCGACGTTTCCCGTGGTGGTAAACGCTAGAGCAGCTCCACCCTCAATGCTCAGCGCAGCGACGCTCGTGCCTGGAACTTCCATCGGGCACATGTCAACCATCCGTCCTCCAGGTGGTGTCGTGGCGGGCGAGCCCGCTGCCACGAGGGTCGGTTCGGTGCGGGTGTTTGTAGATGCGCAGGCCGAGAGCGAAAGCGCGGCGACGAGTGCGAACGAAACTGGAATATTCATGGAACGCGATAGAGCACAACTCATGCCGCAACCTCGTCCCTCATTTTTCGGCCAAATACGCACGCGTTGCGCACAACATGATCAATTTGAAGGCTTCCATCGTCACTTTGATGGCTTGACCCCGAAGTCCAAATTCCGGGACAACCGTGACCAACCTAAAGCTTGAGAATGTCCCTCAAAATTGCACCCGTCATCGTGCACGACTGGACCGACGTCCGACACGACACACGATCGTTGCACTGGCGATCAGCGCAAGTGAAAACCCATCCCACCTCAGGCGCTGTGGTCCCGTCGGCACCGTGCACGCACACCCGGTGTTGCGCCTAAAATCAATCACGCCGCTGTCACGCACGACACCGCCATCCATCCCAAAATTCCCATTCGGAACATCCGCGCCCGGAGGCGCATCAGGGACCGGCAACGCGTCCACTCCCGGCCCAGCGTCCGGCATACTCGCCATCAACGGCACACACATCCCTTCGCGACACATCTCGCCAGACGGACACGCGGTATCCATGCATGCGTCTCGGCAGACTCCCGCGACGCAACGTTGCCCCGCCGCGCACATCACGCGGGCGCAATCAGTTGGAGCGCAGCGCCCGTCAGCGCCACACGTCTCGCTCGCCGCACAGCGACGACACTGGCAACGAGGGACGCACGCTCCTGTGACGCACACTTGATCCGCGTCGCACATCACGCCATCGCACGGGTTGACACAGCGGCCTGCGCGGCACAGTTGATCGCCCGGACAGCGGATGCCGTCACACGCCCCAACGCATCGACCCGCGACACAACGCTGGCCCGACATACACATCACATTGACGCACGCGTCTTCAACACACGTGCCGCGATCGGTACAGCGAAATCCCACAAAACACGCGCGCTCAAGGCACGGCGGCACACACACTCCTCGGTCACAAATGTTGCCCGCGGAACATAATCCAGGACCATTGTCGTCCATCCCATCGCAGTCATTGTCTTGGCCATCACAGCGCTCTGGGCTAGCGCGGTTGTTGGGGACGCAGACCAGCATTCCTGCACGGCACTGAAGGGTGCCCTGACCGCAGACTCCGGGCATACCCGTGTTGCATGGGCCGCCACCACCGGAGCAAACAATGTTTGAGACCAGCGCGACGAAGTCCGTAAAGTTGTTATCTCCGCCGCGAAACAAATCTTCCCACGCGAAATAAAACGCGTCACGCGTCGCGCGCGAGTCATACGTCACCAAGTGGATGTACCCACTGCCGCCTGCCGCTACACTGTCTGGGTTATACCGCCGCTCAGAGTAGTATGTGCGCCCACCGGGCCGTCCTGGCGCAGCACAGCAGTCACCACCTGTGCATCTTCCAGTGTCACCGTCCTCAGGCGTCCGAAGAAAAAATCCGATCTCCCCGCCGGCATACGCAGGCTCTCGCGAGAGATCTAAATTCACCACCGCTCCTTGCGCCGAATCACAGGGAATCAACACGTGAAGCTCCGCATCCGTCGGCGCGCGACCCGTGGCATTGTACCAGCCAAAGCTGTTGCGAAACAACGCCGGACCGCGCGTCACGAGCGTAAATGTGAGCCGGCAGCCTGGCACAAATCGCTCGGGCATCGTCGCAGCGTCGCGGGATGCGTCGATCGGATCCATTCGCGAGCTGAACAGCATGGGCAGCCCACTCATTGCTGACGGGATCGGCGATCCATCAGGCTGATTGAGAGCGAAGGCTTCGCGGCTCTGAAGCATTGTGGTCAACAAGACGAGCACGACGATCGCAAAAGAGAGTGGGTGATTCTTCATAGCTCGGGATGATGATCGCACAGTCCGCGAACGAATAAACCAGCTACCT
>JANNCG010001097.1:0-4307 GCA_031386385.1 Myxococcales bacterium | reverse complement strand
CGGCCTGCGCCATCTCCCGCCGCTCCTGCTCGATCGACTCGAGCTCCTCCAGGCCGGTCCGGTGGACCTCCTCCGGGTCGAGATCAAGGGTCGTCCAGCTCCGGATCGCCGTCCGACAGCGTGGCGTCGAATGCCGCTGGCCCAGTGTCTGTGACCTCCGCATCGGTGTCTGTTGCCACGCACACGATCCCCGTGGGGATCACTTCGGGAGGGTTGTATTCCGCGGGCGAAATTGCAGGCTCTGGCATCAGATCAGGCGGGCACATAGCCTCATGGGCCACGTATTCGTGGGGGATGTTATCGCCAAGGGTGACTTCGAAGACTTCTTCCCGACCAAGTGTCGGTGGGTTGGGACCGTAGCTCGTGGATAGAATCTCCATCTTGCCGTCCCAGACACGCGTTTCTGAGCGAGCATCAATGCACTGAAAGCCTCGCGCCGTACGCCTGCCATAAATGCGATATTCGACGAGGCGACCGTTTTTCACGAAAGACTGGCCAACACCGAAAAAGGGGCGATGCGCATTCCAGGCATCAATCACGCACTGCAAGTAAACTGCATTGCCGTCTCGATCGTTGTTAGGCATACAGTCGACGATGTCGGCTTGCCCACGCATGATCGCTGCATATTGTGCGTCTACGTGACAAATGGAGAGAAGCCTCTGTCTCACGAACGGCGGACCCACATCGGGCAAACGTACGTCGGGCGAAGGAACGTCGGGCGTGGCGCTGCTCGTGCAGCCAAACACGCAGAGTGTGAACAGGGTTGTGAGTGTGAACTTGCGCAGAGATACCTCGGTTAAAAGTATGCGATGTGGCGAAGGTACGCTTTTGAACAATTTTTAGACTGGGTATTTTGCATTGCTTTCGGTCAAACACGTGCATGCCACGACGCGCGGACAGCGTCGCGACGACTCAACGCCCTCAATCCCCGCGTACGAATGATCCGGACTAATCTGAATCCGGAAGCGCTGCGGTGACGTTAGCGATTCTCGCAGTGGGCGAGGAAGCTACCGCAGGTGCCGTCGGGATCCCATTGCTCGGAGCGCTCGGGGCGCTCGGTGTACTCGGTGTGCTCGTCGAGTTCGTCGCCGGGTTGTCGCTCGCCGGGGCGCTCGCGGGCCGCTCAGTCCGTGGATCTCGTGGCGTGTCCCCTTCGCGATGACGCTCTCGCTCTGCGCGATCGGGGGTGACCCAAACGACCAGCGATTCGCCTGAGCGAAGTGTTGCATCGCGGCCGCGACGGTTGATGCGCGAGAGCGATCCTGTCGTGAGGCCGTATCGTGAGGCCAGCGTTGTCATCGAGTCGCCATGATGGACAGTGACCACCATGCGAACACGGCCGTCGGCCGCAGCGACCCGCTCGGCTGCAGAGTCGGTGCCGCGTTCGGCAAGCTCGACTTGCGTGGCGTCGTGGACGAGAGCGTTGACGGGATCGCGGTCGATCCATGCTTGCAGCCAAAGACCCGAGGGGAGGGTAGAGTTGGGGTCAAGGCTGTTCCACGCGAGGAGGTTGTCGCGGGTGACGCCGAGGGCGCCAGCGACTTCGCGAAGTGAATCGCCAGTACCTGAGCGATAAAATACACGTCGGTTGTTGCCAGCAGGGGGAGTCACTTGGCTGACCATCACAAACGGATGTTGGTTGTGGCGGTCCGCGGTGGGGTCGTGGTCGGGGACGAACAGCTCTGTTCCTGCGGTGACGCGATACTCCGCGGGGAGACCCGAGAGGGACAGCAGCTCGCTGCTTGTGGTCGCATAGCGATCGGCCAACTCAGAGAGCGACTCGCCGAACCGCAGCCGAACTCTTCGCACCTGCACATCGGGGATGGTCGCCACCACCGCCGCCGCGCGCGCCGACGTTCCCGCAGGAACATGCAACGTAAAGCTCGTGTTAGGATCCGGTGCGTACGGCGTGCGTGTGCCGAGAAGCCCGGGATTTAAGCGGCGAAGCTCACGCAGGTCAGTCCCAAGTCCTCGCGCCAAGTGACTGAGCGGAATCGACCGAGAGAGCTCAAGCTCGTCCCACTCAATCGCTGGCTCGGGCGTGTTGTGTGTGAGTCCAAACCACTCGGGGTTCGCCGCCGCCAACGCCAACGCCATAATCCTCGGAACATACTTCGCCGTCTCAAACGGCAGCCCACCTTCCACACTCGCAAGCGTGTCAAAATCGTTTGTGTTGTACCTTCGAATCGCTCGCAGCAACGCCCCATACCCCATGTTGTACGCTGCGAGTGCGAGCTCCCAAGAGCCAAACCGCGCCCGCAAATCACGAAGCAACCGCGCCGCAGCACGGGTGCTCTTCTCCGGGTCTTTGCGCTCATCCACCCAGGCATCTACCCGAAGCCCATACGACCGCGCCGTCTCAGGCATCATCTGCCACAGCCCCATCGCACCGACCGGGCTCTCGCTCTGCACATTGAATCCGCTCTCAGCCGCAGCGACCCACAACAGCGAAGCGGGGACTCCCTCTGCACGCAATAGATTCTCAAACCTCGCACGGTAGCGCCCAGAATCTCGGTGCCAGTGCTCAAGGGTCCTGCGCGCCCTTCGGTCTGAGCGGTATCGCTCTGCCGTCGCGAGTACCGTGGGTGAGATCCGAGCCAAAATATCCGGGCTTCGCAAGCGATCGGGGACCAAAGGTTGCGATAACAAATCCACCGCGCGCGCTCCTGCCACCGCCGTCGCGCTCGTCACGGGGACTCGTGGCCCGCCGGGTCGATCGGCTCCCAAGGGAGCCAGCTCTGCCTCTCGCAGCGCCGTGAGCGCCGCAGGCTCTGCTCCTAGCGCGACCTCCGGGACGGGGCTCTCCGAAGCGTCAGGTCCCGCTCCACCGGAGCTCTGGCCCGGCGCTCCGACAGCTCCCTGTGCTCGCGCAGAGCCACACGCAACGAGCGTTGTTAGTGCGGCCAGGGCCGATGCCATATTGAAAACCGAGGGTGACAGACGACGCAAGCTCACACCGCGCGATTAGCCTATCGGACGGTGTGTTGTGAAATTTGGTACAGAGCTTCGCTTTGGGCGTTGCGCGCAGGGCGTGGCTATTTGGTCAATAACTTGACAGTCATGTCCATCACGGTTCCGTATGGAGGACGGAGCAGACCGGCGCCGTTGACACGGGACTGATAGAAGACGCTCTTGGCGTGCGAAAACGTCTGAAATCCCGCGTACCCGTGATAGTTGCCCATCCCCGATGGACCGACCCCTCCGAAGGGGAGCTCTTCTTGCGCGACCTGAATCACGCACTCGTTGATAGATACGCCGCCAGCGGTTGTGCGCTCAAGCATCTGCTGTATCCTCGCCGAGTCGTTGTCGAAGTAGTACAGCGCCAACGGGCGAGGGTGATCGTTGACGTAAGTGATGGCCTGCTCAATTGAGTCGTACGTCGCGATGGGGAGAATTGGGCCAAAGATCTCTTCTTGCATCACGAGCATCTCGTCTGTGACGTCGGTGACCAGGTGCGGGGCCATTCGTGAATTGCCCAGCTTTTCTTCGCGTGGATTGAGCTCAATCACCGTCGCGCCCTTTTGCTTTGCGTCAGCCAGGTAGCTGCGTAGTCGGTCTGCGTGCCGCTCGTTGATGATGTTGGTATAATCGGGGTTGTTGCCCAGCGTGGGGTACAGCTTTTGTGCGATACTTTGGGCTTCGTGCACAAAGGCGTCACGCTGCGAGCGGTGCACCAGGACGTAGTCAGGTGCGATGCAGATCTGTCCGGCGTTCATGAGCTTGGCGGCCATGATTCTCGATGCTGCAGTGCTGGTAGAGAAGCTCTCGTGGACAATCGTTGGGCTCTTTCCACCAAGCTCAAGCGTGACCGGAACCAAGTTTTCCGCGGCGGCGCGCATCACGATCTTGCCCACGCGCGTAGAGCCTGTGAACAAAATGTGATCGAACGGCAAAGACGAGAACAACTCTCCCACCTTCGCATCTCCAACCACCACATACACCTGGTCGCTCGGAAACACCTCCGCCAGTATCTTCGCGATCAACTCACTTGTGGCTGGCGTGAGCTCACTGGGCTTGAGCATGACCCGATTGCCCGCGGCGAGCGCACCCACCAGCGGGGTGAGCGCGAGCATAAACGGAAAATTCCAAGGCGAAATGATCCCTACAACGCCCTTGGGCTGGTGCCGTACCTCTGCACGCGCAGGCACAAAATACTTGCCGACGGCTTTCGGTTCTGGCGCCATCCACTCTTTTAAATGCTCCACCGAGTGCTCAATGGACTCAAGAATCGGAAACGTCTCTGTGAGTAAAGTCTCATGCCGCGAGCGCTGCCCAAAATCACGGTGCACCGCCGCGACGATCGCGTC
>JANNCG010001091.1:0-4692 GCA_031386385.1 Myxococcales bacterium | reverse complement strand
TTTCCGCCGTTGGGGCAAGTGGCGCTCATTTGCAACGTGTTTGCCCTCATCGAGCTTCTCAACGGGTCGCCGACACCCCTGTCGTACACGAGCCTTGCAGCGCTCGCAGGATGTCTCACCGCGCTAGGAGTGTTCAGAGCCGCGCGTGAACACGGAGCGAGCGTTCGAGGGGCGTATATCAGCATGTCCCTGGTGCTTTTTGGGCCAGCTTTTATCTTTCACACATCGGATTGCTACAAAGACGGATTTGTCGCGATGTTCACGGTATTGAGCCTGACATCTTCGCTTCGAATCGCCCGAAAATTTGAGATCACTGAGCTCCTCTCACTCGCGGGATGGCTGACCGGACTTTGGCTCGTTCGCTACTACATGGTGTTTATGTGTAGTT
Source organism: Myxococcales bacterium (assembly GCA_031386385.1). GTDB lineage: Bacteria > Myxococcota_A > Polyangia > Polyangiales > JANNCG01. Next base: position 4,304 of record JANNCG010001091.1, on the reverse strand, counting down.
TGCCTATTGCTGTCGGTGTACTCGGTGTTCGAAGCAAATCCATCGTGCGAAGGGTGTTCACCATTCTCGGCGTTGTAGGATTTGTTGCGGTGGCATTTGTCGGAGGAGCCTCGAAGTCGACCGCCGTCGGCCAAGCGGTCCAAACATTTCAAAATGGCTCAAGCCAAAACTCGCGCGACTGGAACGCCATGGGAGGATCTGGAGTCTCCTTTGACGACGGCGGAAACCCATTTGGCTCACTCCCAACAAAAATCCTTTACACATTGGCCGCACCGTTTCCGTGGGAAAGCGGCAGCTTTGGACTGCAACTTGGTAAGCTCGATGTGTTGCTATTTTACTACCTGATCTATCGTGCGTATTTGGCCAGCAAGCGACTTTGGCGGGATGATCGCATGCTGTTAATGCTCTTTATAGCATTCATTCTCCCGGCCACGATTGCGTACGCGACCACCATGTCCAACATCGGTCTCATCCTGCGGCAACGTATGCCCATTGTGTTCGTAACAGCTATTTTGGCGTCTCTGAGTTGGCCGGCAAAGGCAGAGAAACCAGTAAAAATCGTCAAGAATTCACGTGAACTCGTCTTGCGACGCTTGGTGCTAAAGTGACCTATTCGAGCGACCGTCACGTCCCTCGTGTGATATTTTTGACGACGTCCGACGGTTTTTTATTGTCTCATCGCCGGGCCCTCGCCGTTGCGTTTCAAGCTGAAGGTTTTGAGGTGACTGTTTGTGCCGAGGACACAGGCAAAGGAGAAACGATTCGCGCATTGGGGCTAAAATTTGTGCCCTGGCCATTGCAGAGGGCGAGCTTGGCACCGGACGCAGAAGCGAAGAGCGCCCTTTTTGTGGCCAGCTTGTATCGTCGCTTGCAGCCCAGCCTCGCACACCACTCCAGCATTAAGCCTGTGTTATATGGGTCTATTGCGGCGGCCCTTTCTCAGACTCCTGGAGTCATCAACACAATGTCAGGACTGGGGTACGCGCTGATCGAGAGACCCAATGATCCGCTCCGCCTCAAAGCGCTAAGACAGGTGGCCTATGTCGGCTACCGCTCAGTATTGCGCCGCAAAGGGAGCCAGAGTGTCTTTCAAAACCCCGACCAAATGGAGCACTTTCTTTCCAAAGGACTCGTCGATCCGTCTCGCACAACTTTGATCCGCGGAGCAGGTGTGGACACTCATCGCTTTGCGCCAACTCCTCTGCCCAACGAGCCCTTCACTGCGGTTCTCCCTGCACGGATGCTCTTGGACAAAGGCGTCCGCGAGTTTGTCGACGCGTCACGAATTTTGAAACGCACCATGCCTCAATTGGCGGTACGAATGGTGCTGTGTGGCGGGCTTGATCCGGACAATCGCTCGGCAATCGACGAGGCCACAATTCGCCAATGGGAGAGCGAGAAGTCGGTTGAGTGGTGGGGACATCAAACGGATATGACCGCGGTCTGGAAGCGTGCGCACATCGCAGTGCTACCTTCGTACGCGGAGGGACTTCCACTGGCGCTCGCGGAAGCGGCGAGCAGTGGACGCGCGGTGATCACTACGGATGTTCCTGGGTGCAGAGAGACGGTGCGAGATGGGCAGACAGGCTGGCTCGTCCCCGTGCGAGATCCCAATGCGATCGCGAGGGCCATTTCTGAGGCGGCATCCAACCGCACCGAGCTTGAGCGCCGTGCGGTTTTAGGCCGACAATTCGCAGTCGAAGTTCTCTCCGAAGACCGCGTGATTCGTGAGACGCTCGCGGTCGCGAGGCGATTGCCAATCTGTTGGCCCACTCGACCCATCAGGTGATTGAGCAACCTTAACGCTGCATCCCGGTCACCACCTGAGACATCGTCTTGCATTCGATCAGCCCTCGTTGGTGCATCGCAGCGACCTCCGAGAGGATCCCTCGAAGAGCAGCAAACATCATCCCCCTGTGCTGCGAGAGGTTGAACGGATGAAACCACAGATGAAACACCGCGCGCTTCTCGACGGCGCGCTTGAGTGCCTTGCGTGCCTTTTCAATCGTCGCATCCACAGACACGACTCGCCGAATCCCACCGCGATGCAGCAACAGCATGGAGCCAGGAATATTCCACAACCCCGGCAAAGTCTCAGTCGGCACACTCACGGGAGGCTCAATCGCGAGCGCTTGGTCCACCAAGTGCAGCCCTCGTTTAACGGCACCCGGCGTGGCGCGATACCAAACGGGATCTTCGCCCCGATAGGATGTGAAGCCGTACTTCGCAAGCAACCGATGATGTCCCTCAACATTGCGCGGAAACACAAAACTCCTCAGCTCAATCCCCTTCGATTCAGCCGCAGCGATACACGCCCGAAGATCCGACTCGGCTGCCTGCTCTGAACAGCCGGGGTCGCCATAGACCATGTGTGTAAACGAGTGCGACCCGATCTCGTGTTTCACTTTTGCGTCTAAAATTGCAGCAATAATGTCATCCCCGTACCACAGAGGGTCCCTCGCACGGTCGGTGCACGGGTCGCGATCTAGCCAGTCGTGTTTGTACCAACTGTGCGCGGGTCGAATGATCTCGGGATGGGATCGACCGTGTACATCGCGATCACAATGGTCCAAAAACAAGTGCCCGACCATCGCCCAGGTTGTTGGCACGTTGTATTCGTCCAGAGTGCTAAGTAGCTGCGTTAACACTCCACGAAGGTCTGGGTTTTGCCTCGCAAAATCGACGTCTGAAGTGTGATCAAAGCTGCCCCAGATCAGCTCTTTGTCGAGACTGAGGACAAAGGTCGGTTCACCGAGTCGAGCCATGAAGGGCTACTTGCGGCCAACCAAAATAAGGTGATTGCTGAGGTCCTTTAGCGGACCAAGGTCGCTCAGCATGTCGTCGATTGGCTCCCAGGCGCGAAGGGCCGGAGGGAGCAGCGACGGGGCAAGACGTCCGAGAACATGCCAGCCGCCCAAAAATGCGCCATGGACTTCACTGCTCGCAAATCCCGCGTCGGCAAGGGCTTGCTTGGCACCTGCGACGGTATAAAACGTGTGTTTTACCTTCGAAAAAGTGGGAATCTTCACTCGCGCGGTGAGCGTATTGATCAACGCATAGCCGTTGAGCGAGAGCAGCGGAGCGGCCGTGATGATCGCGGTCCCACCTGGTTTGAGAACTCGCGCAATCTCGCGGAGGCTCTTGCTCTGGTCGGCCATGTAGCGAATCACTTCGATGCAGAGGATGAAGTCAAATGAGTTGCTCTCATAGGGCATCGCCTCAATGTCCCCATCCGTGATGGTGCAATCGGGGTTGTTTTGCTGTGCCTCGGTGCGCATCCCGACGGCTGGCTCAAGTCCAGTGACATCAAAACCGCGCTCTCGAAGCCGCGAGACGTTGAAGCCTGTACCACAGCCAACATCAAGCGCTTTGATCCCTGGAGCGAGCCCGTTCAGCTCGCGCTCAATCACGACCTCGATTTTTTTTCGACCGTAAGTAAAGGTCGAGTCGTAGGCATTCTCTTGCATTCGACGATATCGGTCTGCAAAAAGACTGGCATCTTCGTGATGAATCGCGACCGCGTGTGCTTTGTGTTCGGTGGAATCTGACATGGGTGTTCGCAATTAGTAGCGCAGAACCCCGCAGACATTCCAACAATCTTTCGCGCGACTCGAGAAGCAAACTGAAAAACCGGAGCAGACTTACTGCCCAGGCTTGCGGAGCACGGCGGCGAGCATCAGGGGACCAACCACAATGATCGAAGTTTCTCCATGAGCGACAACTGTACGACTACGGAATAGCGGCTCCGTCATCAAGGCGCATCGTGTACTTGATTCCGGGCATCGGGCTGCTAACCACGACGTAGTACGTCCCTGCAGCAAGCCTATCGACGCCCACCGTGGGTCCGGCGCCGGACAAAAACGCAAGGTTCGGTGCCCTTGCAACAACGCCTGCGGGGGCACCTGCACAGCTGCTGTACACGGTGAATCCTCCGACGCTTCCAGTGTTCATGAGGCTGGTGGCGCGCACGACCGTCCCGGGAGAGGGATTGTTGACTCGGAAGGAGTAGTAGAGTTCTGGGGCGGACTCAATGCGAACTTCGTTGAATGTGCCAGAATTAGTTCCAATTGATATTGCCGTCGCGCAGCTTGTGTTCGTCGGCGCAGCAGGAGGGACCTCGACCTCGTACTGAAACGTAAACGTACATCCCGACAACGCAACAAGTCCCGGCCCAAGCCGCGCCGTTGCGATCCCTCGTTCAATGGCAGTAGAGGCACAAATTGCGTTTTGTCCGCATCCCCGAGCGATCGCCCACCGCCGTACATCTACGGGAGCCAGACGCCCGCGCGCCCACAGCGTCACCA
>JANNCG010000995.1:0-4331 GCA_031386385.1 Myxococcales bacterium | reverse complement strand
CGGTGTGCCCACCGCGATGACGGCGAGCTCAGCGGTGGCGACTCCATCTGACAAATTGCTGGTAAAATGTAGTCTGCCGGCGGCCCGGTTGCGCGCGACCACCTCGTCTAAGCCCGGCTCAAAAATGGGAATCTCGTTGCGAAACAGCTTGTCAATCTTGCGCTGGTCGTTGTCGACACAGGTGACGTTGTGGCCTATTTCGGCGAAGCAAGCCCCTGCGACGAGGCCTACGTATCCGGTTCCGATGACGGTGATCTGCATGCGTTTGCGCAACGGCTACAACGGCTCGCACAAAGCTGCAAGTGTCCGTACGTGTGCGTAACAAATTGCGCATGAATTGGACGCTAGCTGCGCACAAATGCTACCCGCGGTGAAGTGCATGCCATGGTTCTCTGCGCGGGCCTCGGAACCCGTCTCCGACCCCTCACATCCGAGCTTCCCAAACCCCTGATACCGTTGTTTGGCCGACCGCTCGCGTCCTACGCCCTTACCCAGTTACAACAAATTGGAGTGACAAACGTGGTGGCCAACACGTTTCACCTTGGCTCAATGATCGAGCCGGGGCTTAGACCGTATTGCGAATCGCTAGGGATTCAGCTCGAGTGTGTGTCTGAGCCCGTCCTTCTCGGGACCGGTGGCGGGATTCATAACGCGCTCTCAAAGCTTGGAATGGAGCCCTTCGTCGTGTTTAACGGCGATATTTTTGCCACTCCCGATCTGCAGCGCGCCCTGGCCATGCACCGTGCATCAAACGCGCGAATGACCATGGTTCTGCGCGAAGATCCCAACGCTGAAAAGCTCGGCTCGATTGAGGTCGACGCGGACGGGAGGGTGCGCCGCATGCTGGGCGAGGGGCCCGAAAGTGCGGTCCCTACGAGGCGTTGCATGTTCACCGGAATCTATGTCTTGTCCCCGGACGTGGTGGCGGATCTGCCTGAAAATGGATGCATCATTCGCCACACATTGCGTCGCTGGCTCGCGCGTGGTGAGCGAGTCAGCGCGATCATTGACGAGCATCCTTGGTACGATCTTGGTACGATCGACGCGTACGCTGACGTGGTGTTTCGCGCCCTTGATGGTCGACTTAAGGTTGAAGGGTTTGCCTGCGATGGATCGACGCGATGGGTTCATCCAAGCGCCACGATCGAGGGCGCAGACTTGGGTGATTATGTCGCGGTTGAAGCCGGCGCTCGGATCACCGGGCAAGGCTCGGTTCGTCGCTCGATTGCGTGGAAAAACTCTGTTGTCGCCGCACCGGCGAGTGATCTGATCGTGAGCTCTCAAGGGGCTCGTGTTGCGATCACCTCATCGGGCGCCTGAGCTGCGTAGGCATTGCTGTTTTGCACCGAGACCACCGTATGCCGACTGCATACTTTGCACTCCTGCTGAGATTGGCGCTAAAGACCCCTTGCGCCACGCGGTGTCCTTAGGTAAGGTCCGCGCCCTTTTACCGCCGACTCTCTGGCACTCCCAAGCGTGACTGATTCACGGTTTGTGGGTCTCAGAGCGTGGATTGCGTCCTAACAGCAGCTCACTTTATCAGTGAAATGACTGTGAAAACAGAACTCTTACAGGGAGTCTGTTGCATGTGAAGTGACCCCGGTCACTTCGTCAGGGACCCAAGCCCACTGAGCGAAACAACGCACTGGAGTCTTTTCAAAATGAATACAAATCTCGGATTAATCGGTCGCAAGCTTGGCTGCACACAGATCTTCAACGACAACGGGACGGTTGTTCGCGTGACGGTTGTGCAGTGTGGTCCTTGCCAAATCGTTCGCAAGCGCACGCTAGACAAAGACGGCTACGACGCCCTGCAGCTGTCGTTTGGCCTGCGAAGCGCCAAGAACGTCAACAAGCCAAAGACAGGCTATTTCGCAAAAAATGGCGTCGCTGCGGTCAAGGCCACAGTAAAGGGTAATGAGCGCGATATGCTCCCCGAGACGCTGAAAGAGATCCGCTTGACCACGGCTGGCGCTGCCAAGTTTGAAGTCGGCCAAGTGCTTGGAGTCACGGACGTGTTTACCCAAGGGCAATTTGTGGACGCTGTGGGCACCTCAACGGGCCGCGGATTTTCAGGCGTTATGCGCCGGCACAACTTCAAGGGTTGCCAGACATCTTCGCACGGTACCCACGAGTACAAGCGTCACGGCGGTTCGATCGGAACCAACATGACGCCAGGTCGTACGATGCCCGGCAAGAAGATGCCTGGACAGCACGGCAACAAGCGCCACTCAGAGATCAATCTTACCATCGCGCGTTTGATTCCTGAGCAAAACCTCGTGCTGATCGAGGGCTCGGTTCCTGGTGCGCGCAACTCGATCGTCGTGATCCGTGGTGCTGTTAAAAACGGCAAGCACGCTTAAGCTCGATTCTCGCTGAGCGGTCATAAGCCCAGCGAGCTCTCACGGGGAGTCTGTTGGTAGTGCGGGCGTAACTCGCGTAAATGGGGTACATGCTAGTATTGGCACCAACGTGACGTATAGACGCGACCCCGATCGATTCACTAAGAGAGCAAAATCCGAGGGATTTGCCGCGCGATCTGTCTATAAGCTCGAAGAGATCGACCAGCGTACAAAGCTGTTGCGGCCTGGGATGCGCGTCGTGGACTTGGGCGCATCGCCAGGGTCCTGGACCCAGTACGCGGGCCCTAAGCTCGGATCAAAGGGTCGCCTTGTGGCCGTTGATTTGGTCCCGCTGCGAGTGGGAATTCTGCCCATTGTGACATTTCTTGAGATGGACATTTACGGCGACCTGGAGCCGCTTGAGCGTGAAGGTCCGTTCGATTTGGTCCTCAGCGACATGGCGCCAAAGACCACCGGAATCTCTTACGGAGATGCCGCGCGAAGCCACGAGCTGGTCGAGCGGGCACTTGATGTGTGCGAGCGAGTGCTGGTAAAAGACGGCAAGCTCGTCGCGAAGATATTTCTGGGTGAGGGCTTCGAGCAGGTGCGTAATCGCATGCGAAAGCTGTTTGACACCGTCAAGTTGATCAAGCCTGAAGCGTCTCGCAAAGAGAGCGTTGAGACCTTCTTGTATGGGATTGGGTTTCGAAAGGCAGAACCCGCGACGTGATTGTCTGCTACGGGGATGCGATTATTGATTTGTTTGCGCGTCCAACGGGGGCGTCTCTTGATCAAGCCGAGTCGTTTGTTCCGTTTGTGGGGGGATCCACATGCAATGTCGCGATTGTGGCTGCGCGCCACGGCTCTCGGGTGCGGTTTGTCGGCGCCGTCGGCGACGATCGGTGGGGCCAAAAGCTGCTCGTTGAGCTTTGTCGTGACGGGATTGACTGCTCTGCTGTCGCGCAGATTCGTGGCGCTCGAACGCCTGTCACGTTTGTCACGTTGTGCGGTGCAGACCGCCAGTTTTTGTCCTACCGCAACGGTGCCGCAGACAGCCTGCTCGGGCCCGATGCGCTCGACCCATGTGCGCTCGACGGGGCTGTGTGGCTGCATCTCGCGAGCAGTACGCTGCGAACAGAGCCTCGTGCGAGCGCGACAAGAGAGCTATTGCGACGAGCCACAATCCAAGGCATCAAGATCTCGCTGGACCTTAACGCTCGTCCCGGACTTTGGACGAGCGCGGCTGAAATGCGGGCAGCGCTCGACGAGCTTGCTTCTCAAGCTTCGTTGATCAAAGCGAGCGACGATGATCTTCGACAGCTCGGTTTTGAGCCCACGGTTGAATCACTGCAAGCTCTTGCACCAGCGGCACGGGTCATCCTGACGCTCGGCGAGCGTGGTGCGCAGACGATTTATGCTGCAAAAGTGCTCGAGATCTCTGCTCCAACCGTGTCGGTTGTGGACACGACGGGAGCGGGCGATGCCTTTGTTGGCGCGTTGCTCTCGCAGCTTGAGCGGGACCCAGCACTTTGGGGGGGGACACAACAGCAGTGGTACGATACGGTCGCGCAAAGTTGCGCGGTCGGTGCGGTGGCGGTCACCGCTTTGGGTGCGACGCAGGCAATACTTAGACGAGATAAAACAAATGACAACGGGTAAGCATTCGATCGTTCCAGAAGAGATTCGGGCTCCCGTTGGAGCGACCGAAATGGTGATCCTGTGGTCCGACGGGACGCAGTCAACCGTGAGCAATGACGCGCTGCGGGGGTTCTGCCCGTGTGCGGGTTGCCAAGGACACAGCGGTGGGATCCGCTATCGCCGAGGTGGCAACTCGGTCCTCGATGGGATCTCTGAGGTCGGAAACTACGCATTGTGCCTTCGCTGGGGGGACGGGCACGACAGCGGGATCTACTCGTTTGAGTTTTTGTTAAAGCTTTCACGCGTGCTGGAGGGAGTGAAGGACTACAGCCCTGTCGATCTGTCGCGGGG
>JANNCG010000992.1:0-7129 GCA_031386385.1 Myxococcales bacterium | reverse complement strand
GCGCAGCGAGAGCTCAGGAGCGCGAGTCTCGCGAGCGGCCATTTTGAGAGTATAGAGGGCTAAACCAAAGGCTTCTATCCACTCAGCAGTCGCCGTCGCATAGCCAGCGCCAGCCACACCAAGCGCGGGCATTCCAAAGCGACCGTAGATCAACACGTAGCCGAGAGATGCATTGATGATGTTTGCGCCGAGGCCTGCGAACATCGCCGAGCGTGCGTCTCCCACGGCTTGTCGATACTGAATCATCGCTGAAATGATGCACAAAGCCGGAGCGCCGTACGCGCGCGCGCGGACAAACTGTGCAGCGGTGTGCGCGATGCTTGGATCGACACCGAAAGCACGGAGCATTCGCTCGGGATTGCGTGTGAGAGCAAACATGCACAGCCCGTACAAGAGACCGACCACGATGCCCGCTTGGGCATACCGAACCGTGTCGTATGAGCGGTTTTCTCCCACAGCGTACGCGGCGCGCACTTTCACGCCACGCATCAAGCCAATCGAAATCGAGGCCACGAGAAAAAACAAGACCGTGGCGGTGCCAACACCCGCGAGTGCTTCAGCGCCGAGGCCGCCGACCAGACGTGTGTCCACAAGTCCCAGAGCGCTTTCTCCGAGCATTGCGGCAGCGATTGGCCAAGCAAGTGTGAGTAGTTCTCGAATAGTTGAACGACGAAACATGACGATACCCGTGCGCGAGATCTCGGCGCTTTGCCAAGTGAGTGCGTTAGTGACACACGCAGTGAATCCGCAACGCGCGATTCTGCGTAGTCCTGCTGAGTCAGTACGCTCTCAGCGAGAGTGCGGGAAGAATCGTTGATGTTTGCGTCGAAGGGTCATTGCGTGAAGAGAAGAAGCGACACTGTCCACGCGCGTGATGCTCGTCAATGCAAAGAATGCACGTTGGCGAAAATTTGCGCCTTGTTGCTTCGCTAAAACCTAGGCGGAATTTGGCCCTGTGCGATCGCGACGAGGGTAGCGAAAAAGTTTCTCACGTTGTTTTCGTTGCGACCCCAATCAAAGACCTGTGTCGGAAACGAGCACTCAGAACGCACAGAAATTCGGTCTGCCGCAACGCGGAGGACCGTGATGTTTTCGCCCCAAGACCCAAAGCTCATTCCCGAGCTCACACTAAACCTGAGACCGTCTGGCGAGCCAACTCCGTTCCAACGCATTTGTTGCAGCGCCTGCCAGATAATGGCCGGTGGTAGTCCGGGCGGGATCATAAAGTCTTCTTGGTGGTAGGCAGGAAATCCAATAGCCATCAGACACTCTCCACCAACGACTCTACGATTATCGCTCTATTGCTGGCCACTGAAAGTCACTGATCATTCGTGATGTGAGTGTTTCGTCGACCACTGGAGTGGGTCTGGCCGCTCGGCGCATCGCGAGAAGTCTCTCGCCAGCTTGTGCGAGACGCTTGGCAAAGTCGTCGTTGCTGCGCGCTCTCGCCGCGAGCGCGAGCCGTACGAGCTCTTGTGAGTCTGGATCTGTACACACAAGCAACGCATCGCATCCCGCTTCGATCGCGCGAACACCTGCCTCCACCACCCCATAACGATCTGCCACCGCTTTCATATGCAAATCATCGCTGAAACACACGCCATTGAACCCAAGCTCTTCGCGTAGAAGTCTTTGCACGATCGCAGGGCTAAGCGTTGCGGGTGTCTCGCGATCGATCCCTTCAAAGATCACGTGGGCCGTCATCACGCTCGGCACCAACCCTCCGCGAATCGCCGCTTTGAAAGGGACCAGCTCAACCGCGTGTGCGCGAACGAGATCGTGCCGCAGCACCGGAAGCGCTAAGTGACTGTCGAGCTCGGTGTCTCCATGCCCTGGAAAATGTTTGGCACACGATGCGACTCCGGCCGCTCGCAGCCCTTCAATCGCCGCAACGACATGTCGAGCGACGACATCCGGATCGTTGCTGAAAGCTCGGTCACCAATGATAGGATTGGCGGGGTTTGAGTCCACATCGGCGACGGGAGAAAAATTCGTAGTGCATCCAAGCAGCGCGAGTTGTTTGCCAAGCGCTAGGTGTGCTCGGCGCGTAAGCGCAACGTCGTCGCGAAGACCAAACTCACGCATGGGCGGGAGCCTCACGACGGGTGCTCCAAGTCGCGCCACACGCCCGCCTTCTTGATCGATCGAAACAATCGGGGGCGCGTTGGATGGTGAGGCATGTACGAGGCTGTGGACCAGGTGTGCCACTTGTGTGACATCGATGATGTTGCGCTTGAAGAGCGTGACGCCAGCGAGTGTTCCGTTGGATAGTCGCTCAAGGATGATGGATGGTGCGGTGGTGCCATCAAAGCCACCGACGATCACTGCGCCGGCAAGAAGGTCGTTTTGGTCGAGAGTATCCATTCAATATTATCCAGAACTAACTTCTACCTCCCGTCGTAGAGTCATGCGATGATTCTGCAACGAATTTTCATGCACCGATCAAACGTCCAAATTCTTTTTGTTCTCGGGGCCTTGGTCGGATGTGGTGGCCCCATGTCCACGACCTATCCCGACGGTGCAGTGATTCGTCCCGAGCTGTGTACGAGCGTTTGCGCTTGTGCTGAGCGTGGTCCGCCCAACTTCACCGGCGCGACCCGCGGGACTGCGTCCACCACTGCAGACATGAATCAACAACAAGCCCTCGCGCGAGCCAACTATTGGCGCACGGCTGCGGGCCTGGAGCCGCTCTCTTCAAACACCGAGCTTGAGCAAGCCGCGACCGCGCATGCTCAATTTATGGCCACCAACCCTCAGTCTTGCTGGCCCGGTGCGCACTCCCAAAACAACACCGCAGGCTGTCGGGGTTTTACCGGTCGCTCGCCTGGTGATCGGCTTAGCGCAGCGGGATACCAAAACATGGGCTGGAGCGAGGTGATCGACTGGGCTGACACGCCGGACGCCGCGATCGATGAGTGGATTTGGACAGTATATCACCGTGCGCCGTTTATGAGCTGGGAGTTTACCCAGATGGGGTACGGGGTTGCGCGGGGTCCGTTTGGGGGTCGTACGGCCAATCACAACGTCGTTGATTTTGGAATACCGCGCGGAATGGCCGGCACTCGGCCGCCGGAGATGGCGTTGTTTCCTCCTGCGGGAGCTCAGGGGGTTCGTGCATATTTTCGCGGCGATCTTGAGGGGCCCACACCTCCAGGGCCCGGACTTGTTCGTCCCTGGCCTCAGGGTGTCTCGTCGGGGACTGTGGTCTCAATGCACTTTGGAAGTGATACATTTATCATCCAATCGCACGAGTTTTATCGGTCCAATCCGCGCGCCATGCGACCAGAATGCGACGCCGTTGTGCACACCTTCATCTCACGCGAAAATGACACCAACCTGATGAACGCTCGGCATGTGTTTCTGTACGCAAACGAGCAACTTCAGCCTAGGACAGAGTACGTCGCGCGAATCAAAGGCACGCATGATGGTCGCCCATTTGATCGATCTTGGGCATTCACCACCGAATGATGCACTCAACGTTGCGTCTCTGTGCGGCAAGAGATACTCTATGGACGTGTTTCGCCGATCGTTAATCAGTTCAGCTCTGCTGTTGGGCGCTTGTGCCCCCGAGCCGTCGTCGCAGAGTGCGCAAGAGTTGTCGCAAGAGGGATCCTCCGCAAATTTGGGCAGCTCAGCGGTCCTATTTGTTGAGCGGCAGTTTGGCGTGGCGCCTGCGGGTCAAGTGCAGGTTGGCGCACGATTTGTGCGGTACTCGGGGATCTCAAGCAATGCGTTGGGCGAGTTGTTGGGGTTTCCGACCAGCTCTGAGCGGCTTGGTTGTTTAGTGCGTGACACAAGTGCCACGACCGCAGAGCCGCCATCTCGCGCGCAGGTTCAGCTGTTGGATGTGGGTCGACTTGAAGTGCAGACCGAGCATGATGGGATTTTGCTGGAGCCGCGCCGTTTGCCCGATCTGTTTCATGTGGTGTCTGGCGTGGTGTACGCGGGTGAGGGTGCTTTCACAGGCAACACCTGGCACTTTCGTGCAGATGGCAGCAGCGCTTCAAGGGTTCCGTCGTTTTCGTTGAGTGCAGCGGGGCCTGAACCGCTGACGTCGATCACGTTGGGGACAAGCGTGTTGTCGGCCGTTGAGGCAAGTCATGGAGTCTCGCTCGCGGAGGGATCCATCGCGTTGCGCTGGCCCGCAGGCGAGAGCGGCGATCGGGTGATGATCGAGCTCACCTCTCCGTCGGCGCCTAGTATTGTGTGTGTGGCTGATGATGCACTCGGCGCGTTCGAAATTGAGCGCAGCTGGCGCGATCGAATGAGCGCCCACGACACCGTGATGGTGTTGCATCGCCTGCGCTCGCGCTCGTTCACGCTTGCCTCGATGGAACACGCTGCGATGGTGTTCGATTTTTCGCTCCGAGTCCCGCTCCGCTGAACTTGGTGAGCAGGTGCTGGCGTTCGAGCGCTCTCGGACTCGATCACCCTCTGGCGCTCTCTAGCGCTTGAAAAACTTCGACAGTAGCCCTTCGTTTTCTTTGGGCTTGCTCGAGGCTGTGGCTGCGGGTTCTGGCGCGGCGGGTTGCGGGTTGCGCGCGCGCATCTCGGCGATTCGCATCTCGCGCTGAGCATCGACGTTTTTCGGATTGGCGTCCAACGCGAGTTTATAGTGCTGGATTGCCTTTCGAAGGTCACCTTTGCGCTTTAACGCATGGGCAAGCGTCACTTGCGCTTTGTCGTTTTTGGGAGAAAGCGTGATGGCTTGCGTCAAGATGGTGATGGTCTCTGCAAGCTGATCGGGGAGGGCTTTCTCGAACAAAATAAGCCCCAAAATAGCTAGGACCGATGGGTCCGTCGGGTTCAGCGCGTGCGCTTCACGAGCGAGTTTTTCTGCGTCCACGAGGTCTTTGCGACGAAGCTGAATCTCTGCGCGTTGTGCGAGTGACGAAGCCTCGAGTAGCTGTGCGACCTTCTTTTGTGCCGCAGGAGTCCCGCCGCCATCTTTCGCGATTCGGGCATATCGCTCACGAGATTTGGGATCGATGAGTGTGAGTTGTGCTTCATTGATGAGGCCAAATACTCGCTGAAACACATCTCGCGCGGCAGCGGACGGGGCGCGATCTGGGTGCCATTTTGAAGCGAGCTTCATAAAGGCCGAGCGGAGCTGCTCGTCCGTCGCGTTCTCTTCAATCCCGAGCATTTCAAAGTAGGTTTGATTGTCGAGCGCCGCGAGCAGTTTTGTCGCGTCGGCCACTGCGTTTTCAGCGTTAGTCGGCGTCGTAGGTGCGATTCGCTGCGGTTCTGCTGCCATATGAGGCGGCTCGGTTGGGACCGTCTTGCGAAAATCGGGAGTGCTTTGGGCAACTGGCGGGCTCGTGGTCGCGCGAGGTCTTGCCGCAGCGGTGTTTTGGGAGGAGGGGGTAGGAGACTTTGTTGGGGATCCTGCCGATGGCGTCTGCTTTGAAGCGGAGTGCTGAAGCGATGGACGTTCTGCCGAAGGTGACGGTGAGGCTATGGCAGACGGCGGCGCGAACGGCGGTGGAATCACCGCACCCGTGGGGCTGCTCGGAGTCGCTCTCGGCGGCGTGGGCATAGGGCGCGAGAGCCCCGTTAGCGGTGTGGGGGTGGCTGATCGCGGACGAAGTGACGGCTGGACCGGTGGCGGAGGCAACGGAAACTCGTCGTCAAGATCGGGCGGCGCGACAACAATTGCGTCGGCACGTTTGGACGTCAAAAGAACATAGATCAGGAGTCGAGCCAGCTCGCGGTCAGAGCTCAACGCCTCCAGGTCCGCTGCGGACACTGGCCCACGCTTGAGAATTGCCAACAGAGGATCGACATCTCGCTCAAACTCAAACAGCCCGAGGCTTGCCTCGTCTTTGAGGCTTACCAAGTTTGGCCCCAGCTTCATCAACGTTTGATCAATGGTCGCGTTTGGGGGCGACACAGTCACGCCTCGCCAAACGAGCCCCAACACGTCGAGGGCATAACGTTCGCGCCCAAAACCTTCGAGAAGATCAACGTTTTGATAAAATCGATAGTTCGCGTTGCCCAGGGTGAAAATCCGCTGTGTGCGTCGTTTGTTCTGCTCGCGCAGCACGCGTGGGATCGCCTCTTCATCGATCAACCCCATCTCCAAAAACACATCACCCACCAACGCCTGCTGCGCCGAGAGGATCACCTCTGCGTCGGCCCGGTTTGCTGCTGCAACCAGCTTGAGATCAACAAGGAGATCGCCGAAGCGATCCAAGCCACTCGCGAGCCACGCTTGCGTCAGTGCGCCTTGTTGAAAGACGAAAAAGTGCTCTCCCGCCATCGGACCGTTTGCCGGTCCGTCGATCGAGAGCGAGCCATCTAATCCGAGCTCACGAATGTACAACAACACATGCGCAAACGGTGTCTTTGCGAAGCGTCCTTCAGCGGATGGTGGGGGTCGTCGCGGATTCTCCACAGTGGCTCAGCACGATACTCACAAGATGCGCCAAACGCTACCGCCACCTTCGTCCCGAACTTCGATTCTGAGCTTTGTCAGGATCTCTCTAATTTCGTCCGAGCGTTGAAAGTTTTTGTTTTTTCGCGCTGCGGATCGCTCTGTCAGCAGCCCGTCAATCTCTGCCGGATCAATCCCTCGTTCAGCCGCTCGGCGCGTCCGAATGCGGGCTGCAAATGCCGCAGGGTCTTGGTCCGCGATCCCAAGGACCGCCGAGCAGTGGTGCAGCGCTTCGAGCACCGCGCGGGTCTCAATGGGATCTTTTCTGTTGGCGTCGCATAGCTCATTGGCGAACTTGTACAGCTCGGCCACAAAGCCCAGCGCCTGAGCGGTGTTGAGGTCGTCGTCGAGGGCCGCGTTAAACTGATTGACGAGTTTTTTTACAACATGGTCGGGCTTCGCCGGTGCGGCATTTTCTGCACGGGTTGCGCGGGCGTTCATTCGGGCGCGGGTCTCATAGAAGTACTCGACACGACGCTCGCTCTCATCAAGAGACGGAAACGTCGTGCCGTGCAGTCCCAGTGCATCGACGGCGCTCTCTTCATCAACCACGACGTCAAATGACAAGGGTGAGCGATAGTGCGTTCCGAGGATCCAGAGGCGAATGGCCTCGGGGTCTACGCGTTGGGTGAGATTGCGCAGTACGAAGTAGTGTTTGATCTCTGGACTGTAGGTGTCCGCGTCACTTTTTGA
>JANNCG010000893.1:0-1725 GCA_031386385.1 Myxococcales bacterium | reverse complement strand
ACCCGCGAGGTACAGGCGCGTCATAGATGACGGCGGTCCCGGTGATCTTCGCGGTCGCTGGTCGATTGCCCGAGACGAGCGCGCGATCGAGATGACCTAACTGCTCGACGGTGCCAAAGGCATCGCCCGCAAAAAGCATGTCAAAATCCCGAGGAACCGCAGGCGCCCCAAGCGTTGTGGCCAACTCTGCCGCCAAGTACAGTTCACCGTCGCGCTCTAGAGCCAGTCGTCGGGTCTGTGAAATTCGAATACAAGCTATACGCATCGCTCTTCATCGATACCTGACGATCGCGTTGCTCACAAGTAGATTGCCGTAAGAAGTTTGGGGGAGGGCGCTGACTGACTTCGTGGGCGGGGCGCACGTTACCGTTGAGTACCGTGCGCAATCAGTGGCACAATGGCTCATGAGTTCGAAGGCATCAAAGATTGCGCGCGCGGTCCCATTGGCAGCATTCACTCTGGTTTTTGCCACGCATTGTGGCGAGCCGATGATTCTGAGTGGCGACACCGGCGTGACTGTGGATTCGCCGTCGGGCGCTGCAGTTGACAGTGGCGCCAGCGACACGGGGGTGGTCACGGCGCCGGATGTGCCCAACGTGGATATCCCAAACGTGGAGGTACCCAATGCGGATGTGCCTAACGCGGACGTCCCCAATGCGGATGTTCCGACGGTCGATGCGTGTGTCCCTCAATGCAATGCCCGCAGCTGTGGCGACGATCGATGTGGCGGGCTTTGTGGCGTATGTGACCAAGGCTCTATGTGCAACGCCCAGGGAATTTGCATGGGTGGCAGCGGAATGTGGACCCTGATCGCAGCGCAAGGCGACGTGACTCCGCTTTCTCCAGACGGCTCAGCTTGGGACGTCGGGATCAACGTCGAGCAGCGTGCCCCGGACCCGAAGGTGTGCGTGACTCTTCCCGGTGGCGCCGAGCAGTGCTCGCCGTTTATCTCTAACAGCATCGCCCCCGCGTGGAATTTTCGCTTCACCCGCGCGGTCAGCACCGGCGCGCTGATGGCCGGAGTTCGCATGCGGTACCTTGACGACGACACTCTCGCTGATGACGACATCTGCGCACCCGCCACGGTCACCGTGAGCAACGCGCTGATCCAAACCATGCGATTTGAGTGGCGATGTGCGAGTGGCGGAGTCACGTTTAGGCTCGAAGTGCGCTAGTGCGGCGATCGTGACCCCGCCCGTAGTACTGACTATTGCCGGCTCTGATTGCTCTGGCGGCGCTGGGATCCAAGCGGACCTGAAGACCTTTCACCAGCATGGTGTGTTCGGCTGCTCTGTTGTGACGTTGGTGACGGCGCAAAACAGCGCTGGAGTCCAGAGCGTGACCCACCTAGAGCCAAGCGTTGTGCGAGCACAGCTGCGTTCGGTGTTGTCGGATCTGGACGTCAGGGTGATCAAGATCGGCGCGCTCGGGACCGAGGGGGTAGTGCTAACCATTGCTGAAATACTTAGTGAATATCCAGATATTTCGGTGATCTTAGACTCGGTCATCGCGTCCAAACGAGGGCGAATGCTGCTGCAGCCAGAGGCGTTGGACGCCTTTCGGGAGCAGCTGATTTCGAGGGCGCGCCTTCTGACTCCTAACCGTGATGAAGCGGCGATTTTGAGCGGTCTGGTAGAGGTCCAAGACAGTGGAGTGGGTCGAGATCTCGCCGCCGATCGTCTGCTCGCGATGGGGTGCAAGTCGGTCCTGCTGAAGGGTGGCCAC
>JANNCG010000625.1:0-1576 GCA_031386385.1 Myxococcales bacterium | reverse complement strand
AGGCATCAGCCGGTGCGCCTGTGGTGATCGCAAGGCATGATTCAGTTGTTCTTGCGCCGGAGCGTTGCGGCGAGAGTTCCAAACGCGAAGAGCGCAAACGCCGCGCCCAAACTCCCAAGAGCGCCGAGCAACAAATCCCAGTCAATGTAGCGATAGTTTACCCCGCCGCCTACCCGGCTCATCATCAGCGCCGAGCCCAGCGCGAAGACGCCCAAAACGTCCGCAAACCAGGGCGAGCCGCTAACCAGCCGCTCGCGTAACGGGGGCAGGATCGGCACCGCAAAAATGACCAACACAAGCACAAGCGCTGGCACTCCAATGAGCGCAAACCCGACGACGCCCAGCGTCTGCGAGTGGTCCTTCGGTTTAGCCTCTTCGACAGAGCGAAATTTTAATTTCTGTGCGACGGCGATCGGCTCTGAAATTTGAACGACTTTAGAACCCGACGACGGCGTCGGCAGCTGTCCGCCAGCTTTGATCGCGCGCAGCTGGGAGTTTGAGCTATGTGAGTTTCTCGTCGGTTCTAACTCAAGCATCTGTGGTGCGGTGCCGGCCGCGGGGAGCTTGTCCTGCGACGGCCTCGACTTACGAGCAGGCTCACGGCCCGGATCACTCGGAGTTGCAGCGTCGTGAGTTGGAGCCTCGACTGGCTGCGGTCGTGGCGGCTCAATCCCAGCGGCCGGCGTCGGCTTTCGAGGCGCCGCACGAGCAACGCTCTCCAACGAAGTCTCCATGGCGGTCTCGACGAGAATTTCGTGCCCCCTGGCGGGCGCGCCAGGACTCTTCACGGCGCGCTCGTCAACGGTCGCGATGTCGCGAGGATTGCTCGGTGCACTTTCTGTGGCCGGTACCGGTGCGGGCCCCGTGGTGGTCTGCCTGCGCAAACCCAGTCCCGAATCAAGCGAGCTCATCCCGCCACCGTGCTCACTCAGCTCCATCTCAAACTTTGCGCGATCGGTCAAAAAGCTCTTGAGGTCTTTTGCAATGTCGGCGGCTGATTGATACCGATTGCTGGGGTCTTTCTGCAGACAGCGATAGATAATCAACGCCAGCACGGAGTCGACTGTCGCCGGAAGTGACTTTGGCTTGTCCGTCGCGATGGAAAGAAACAGCTCTCCCTGCGACTCACCCATAAACGGAGGCTCTCCCGCCATGAGCTCAAAGAGCATGACCCCGATTGACCAAACATCTGATCGTGCGTCAACAAAGCGCAGTCCGCGGATCTGCTCGGGTGCCATGTACAACGGCGTCCCAAGCGCGACTTGCTGGCCTGTGAGTCTCGGCTCAAACGTGTCGGTGGCGATGTGCGAGATTCCAAAGTCGAGGACCTTCGGGATCATTTTGTCGCCGACTCGCGAGAGAAAGACATTCTCGAGCTTCAGGTCTCGGTGCACAACACCGCTGCGGTGGGCCTCCGCGACTGCCTCAACAACGGGCAGCAAAATCGCTAGCGCAGTTTGTGGAGAGATCCGCCCGCCGAGGTCCTCAAAATGCTTCGCGAGGTCGTGTCCTTGCAAAAATTCTTGCACGATAAACGGGACGCCCTGAGCGTCTTCGCCGACATCCAAAACGTCGA
>JANNCG010000884.1:0-2554 GCA_031386385.1 Myxococcales bacterium | reverse complement strand
TAGACCTGGTCGACTTCGGGCGGTGCTTAACACCGAAACCGATTCTGATCACGATCGCCTCGGCGACCGCGTCGAGCGCGAAATTCACACATGTGATGGTGTGCATCTGAGCACTACAACTTTCAATTTCAACGGCATCGCGTGCGCAACGGAGGCTCAGCTTGAGGCGAACGGTGGCACAATCGGCTCAATGGCGTTCATGGATCCACGTGACACCGACGGAGACGGAATTTCGGATGGTGCAGAGTTTTTAGGTGCTGACACGACCTTTGGTCGGCAGCCGAACCCGATGGGAGGGACCCAGAGCGCCGGGCCCCCCTCGCAAATCATGAACGCGAGTCAGACTTTTCCCGCGTGGGGATTTAGTCCGCTGCACAAAGATGTCTTGTTCGAGATTGACCGCACGGGTTCAATGAGCACGACGCCATGTGCGGCCGGCGTCGGCGGCGCATTTGACCGCCAGCACGGCTGTACCCGCTCCCGATCAGTATTTCCGCTCACCAACGCAGACGGTGCACATCTTCCCGTAGGTGCTCCGCTCGAAGATCTTTCGCAGAGTTTTCGGCACCTTTGGATTTGGCGACGGTCATACAACGAGCTGCCTGCGGACCGTGTCGCGAATCCTGATGGAGTCGCAGGAATAGAAACTCACTTTGACATGCGAGTTGTTCCCAACGAGGGCACCGAAGATCCAGTGTACTCATTGCGCGGTCCTATCGGCGGCTTGCCGGATGAGCGTTTTGGCACTGCAGGGATTTTGACCCGATCTTTTAACGGAGGGCTCACTCTCGGCGGCGAGTGTGGTTGCAACGCCAACACCGTAGCAGTCGATCCTCGGCATGGCGGGTTTGCTCGTTGGGGACGCGGATACCTCGAGTCGGGTGGGCAAAACGCCTGTGGCGGAGTGATTTCTGCGTCCATGTTCGCCCTGTCAGGGACGATGATGCATGAGACCGGTCACACGTTTGGATTGCATCATGGAGGACCCACTCTTGGCTCGACTTGCAACAGCAACCCATTTAGCGTCCCAGAGAGCTCGACCGACGGCGAACTCGAAGACAAAGTTATTTTTCCTTCAACAATGAGCTATGCGTATGGATACTATCATCAATCCAACCGTAGTTTTCCAGCTTATTCGCTTGGCACGTTCGCTCCAACACCGCTGCCGCGACTTGCTACTGACACAACACTGAACGCGATGGTGTTGGGCTGGCCAGAACAAGACCCCTTCGGGCCTGGGATTAACGCGGAGCCGTTCGCAGACTTTTATCGACCGAACGGCACACATCCCTACCCGTTCGTACGCAACGGCATGAACCAGGGCATGGACTTCAATCAAAACACTGTGCTCGACCTTGGGCGAGTTGTGCGAGGACCCGTTGAGGCAGCTCAGGCTTACGACGCTGGCGCGGGTAATTTTCCGATCGTCATTCGCGACCTTTGGTGCGATGGCGAGCAAATTGCGGTGCGTTCGGGCGGCTGTTGTCCCCCCAACACGACTCGAACCCCAGCGGGGATCTGCGTCGATGACAACGACCGACCGACATCAAGCTTGGTCTCGCCTGAACCACGGTCCATGTTCGGGGCTGGTTCGTTCGCTGCGGTGCTGGCCAATCAACGGTTGTACGGACTCTACATGGACGACATGGTTTCAGAGCTTGACGCCGTTCGCGCGGGTCGTCCGCTGCCACGCAGGTGCGGCAGAGCCGATGTCGACGCAGGCCGTTGCGATGGTTGGGTCGAGCGCGGCAAAATCCGATGGGTGGCGATGGATACTGTGGGCACACCAACCGCGAGCGAAGTACCAGCAGATCCGCGATATGCGACGGCCGCTGGACTCAACGCGCGCATCCCGTGCGAGGGGGCTGGGCATCTTTGTGGGCACGTGACACCGGGGCAAGCAGCTGAGGGCGATGTTCGCGCAGCGGGAGCGCCAATTACGAGCAATGGGATCACAAATCTCTCCGCAACGACCTTCACAGAAGGTGGCGTGGAGAGAATCGCGGTTGCGGTGACTGCGCAGACTGGCGTGACCTGCAACGAAGTCGTGACCGTGGACATTCGCGGCAATAGAAACACTCGCTACCAAAACTGTCCGTGGGGACTACCTCGGTTGTTCGTGGGTAGCGCTGCGAACTTCGAGCAAGGTCAGTTGCAACAGTTGCCGTTGCCAGATCTCGCAGAGCCCGTGTCGTCGATGGCGATTGCCGGATTTGACCCAGAGAATAATGGCCAACCGAGCGCGTTCATTGTGGTCGCCGCGAAGGCGACGAACAACAGCCAGAGTCTTCACTGGGCTCGCTGCACGATGGCGGCGTGTTCGGTGTTTCAGCCGCTGTTTGATCCACGGGCTGTACCAGGGACACCGCTGAGAAGCGTCTCTCGAATCGCGCTCGCGGTACAACGGGCGAGGGCGGGTGCGCCTGCGCGGTTGGCGATGGTGGTGGGCGCTTCCGTTGGGTTGGCGCTGTTTCCAGTATTTGTTGGTTTTGAGTTGGTAAATAGCGGGTTGACGGTGCCTGCGGTCCAAAACATGCGCGCTGTTAACCTGACT
>JANNCG010000866.1:0-5174 GCA_031386385.1 Myxococcales bacterium | reverse complement strand
TCAGTCTCTGGGGCTGCAAATACCTCAGCAAAGAGCTCTTGGCAGCTACATACCGAGACGAGCAATAGGGCAAAAAATCGCGAACGCAGCTGGCTCATAGGTCTCAAAAACACCGGCAATTGCAGACAACCAAGCCGCGAGTATAACTCAATCCCGAAGCACGCACGAGAACGGAACTGCCAGCACCCCTCGATCATCGTGTGCTGGGGGAGTGTGTCCCGGCGGAGTGTGTCCCGGCGGAGTGTGTGCCGGCGGAGTGTGTGCGTCGGTGGGATTTGTCAGCGGACCCTCAGAGGGTCCAGAGAGGTCCTCGCTCGTCAGCACGGCCTCGGCCCCAAGCCACACCCTATTTGCGCAGCGCCGAAGCGTGAGATGATCCAGTGGAGGCAGGTCGTTTCCAGCGATCCGATGCGTGCGAACTGCGCGTGTTTGGTCAGTCAATTCGCTCGCAAATTGCTCAACGGACTGTTGCTCGCCGCGCACGTACAAAACCCAGTATCCGTCGTCATGGTCCGTTCGGACGATGGCGTCCGGCAGCCCGCTGGTTGCCACCGAATGAACCGCAAGCGGCTCGGCAGGACCCGTCCCAGACCCAACCTCAAGCACCATCAGGGGTCCCGCGCGAACACAGAGCGAGGGCCCCACGGTGATGCACGCTTCAGCTGGCGCGGTGCTGCGCTCAAAACCCGCAAACACGAAGGCGCTGTGCGTCGCTGTCGCTGTGCCCTGTGCCACCAATCGGACGTACCGAAAGGGGACCTCAATAGAGCCCAAGCGTACAGCAGGTGCCGTATTTTCGCTGGCGATTCTCCATGCTGTGAGTGTGTTGTGAGCGCTTGCAGTGCCGGGCGCGAGCGTCAAAAAAATCTGGTGTGTGCTCTCGAAAGCGCGAAGCTCACCCTCAGCGATGGTGGGTGGCGGTTGTGCGAGACGATGGTACTCACCGCTGCCGAGGGTGACGTCGTGACTCACCACGTGTGAGGCACTGTCATCGCGCAAACTCGTGAGAACGCGCGCCGTTGTCGAGGGACCTGTCGCTGTCACACGCGCGGCCACGATGATCCCCGAAGGGGCTACGGACGGGGGCATAGAGAGGCTGCCTTTCAGCAGCGGTGTTGTCGAGGATTGCTGCGAAATCACCCACCATTCGTCGCTGTCGAGGCCCTCGACCTGGGCGGTCGGAGCACGCCAAGCTATGGGGAGTCCACCGGTGAGTCCGTCGTTGACGAGCGCAAGCTCACTCACGCCTGTGGCGATCTCGCGCGACACAGACCAAGGAGACGCAACCTCTTGTGTTCGTCGCTCAACGCGAGAGAGAGTGTGCCCGCGGACTGCCCAGGCAATCAAGCGATTGGGCGTTGCCTCACAGGCAAAAAAGAGCTCATCGATGGGGCCTGATCCCGCGACAATGGCCACGGAGCTGTGGCGAATCTCGCGCCGGCACTCGTCTGAGAGGGCTGGAATTTCTCTCACAAAAGTGTCTGTCGCTGCAACGGGCGCGGGACGGGAGCATCCCCTACCCGAACACGCCCCGAGGCTCAACAGCGCAGCGAGAAGCACAGTGCGCTGGGCGCGAACACGAGTCACACTTTTTCTTTCGTGATGCGTCCCAACAACCCTTGGGGTCGCAGCAACAGCACCAAGACCAAGATCAAAAACACAATCGCCGGCGCAAACGACGATGAGATATACGCCGTTGAGAGCTGCTCAACCAAGCCTATGAGAAGACCTCCGAGCATCGCGCCGGGGATATTGCCGATCCCACCTAGCACCGCAGCGACGAAGGCTTTCAGGCCAGGCTGAACACCCATCAGGGGCTCAACACGCGGCTGATCGAGGGCGAACAGGATTCCCCCGGCGGCGGCGAGGGCCGAGCCGAGAGCGAAGGTCAGCGAGATCACCCGATCGGTCGGGACCCCCATCAATTTTGCCGCGTCCAAGTTGGTGCTGATCGCTCGCATCGCTTTGCCCACGCGAGTGCGCTGAACCAACAGCGTCAATAAAACCATCAAGATCACCGCTGCGCCAAAATCAACGAGCTTCACAAGCTTGATCGTCAGTGACCCAATGTGAATCCCTTCACTGCCCAAAAGAGCAGGAAAATCCCTGGGTGTTGAGCCATACTTGAGCACCGCCAGGTTTTGCAGCAGCATCGACACGCCGATCGCCGTGACCAGCGGGGTAAGCTTGGGTGCGTTGCGAACGGGTCTGTAAGCGAAGCGCTCAATGGTCACGCCGAGCAGCGCACACACAACCATCGACAACAGCAAGCATAGGACAAGAGCGACGATTCCACTGCCAGCGGTGCCCAGAAGGCCGATCCCGAACAGCCCCGCGAAGGCGCCCAACATAAACACGTCGCTGTGCGCAAAGTTGATCAAGCCCAGCACACCATAGACCATGGTGTAGCCGAGGGCGATCAACGCGTAGACTCCGCCGAGAGAGATTCCCTCGATGATTTGCGAGATAAAACGAGACGGAGACTCAATCGCGCCACGCAAAATGCGCCACAGGGGCCATGCAGAGACGATCAACAGCGCGACGGGGGCGAGACGTTTTGAGAGCGACTGATCGCGGCCTGAGCTCACTGGGCCTCAATCGCTCGGTGAAAGCGAAACCCGTCGTTTTGCACTTCGAGAATCACGGCACCCTTCACGGCATTGCGCTCAGCGTCGAGCGAGATTCGACCCGTTGCGCCTTCAACGTTGCGTGTCGCCGCGAGCGCTGTACGCACCGCAGGTCCATCCACACTGTTGGCTCGACGGATCGCATCGGCTGCCACAACCATCGCGTCGTACCCCAGCGCAGCGAGTCCGTTGGCGTCGATATGGTTGCGCTCTCGGTAGGCTCGCACAAACCGCTCGCCTCGGGGCGTGGTGGGATGATCTGGCGCAAATCCCTCACTAAAATAACTACCGACGAGCTTGTTCTCATCGTTTTGAAACAGCGCTGGAGAGTCCCAACCGTCACCGCCCAAAAACGGACCTTGGTAGCCAATCGAGCGCGACTCACGCGCGATCAACGCCACCTCGGTATAATACCCCGGAACAAACATCGCCTGTGGCTGCTTGGCCATCATCCCCGACAGCTGTGCCGAGAAGTGCGTGTCGCCTTTGTGATAGCTCTGCTCGTCCACAATCTCGCCACCGAGTCGGGTGAAGGTCTCGCGAAAAGCGCGCGCCAAGCCCGTTGAGTACGCGCTTGCCTCGTCCCGAAAGATCGCGACTTTTTGAATCGTCCCGCCCGCAGGGACGGGCAGCTCACGGGCGAACCGTGCCATCACTGCGCCTTGAAATGGGTCGATAAAACACACGCGAAAGATGTAGTCACCCACTCGAGTTACGTCTTCGTTGGTGCTCGAAGGGCTCACCATCGGGATCCGCCGTCGTTGCGCGACGCGACCACCGGAGAGCGACAGCGAGCTGGCAACCTCGCCGATGAGCACAGAGGCTCCTTCGCGATCGATCAAGCGAGTCACTGCGCTGGCCGCCTCGGTGCTGTCTCCCCGATCGTCCTCAACGACCAAACGCAGCTGCTTGCCCATCAAGCCACCCGCAGCGTTGATCTCATCGATCGCGATTTGCAGGCCGTTGCGGGTTGAAATTCCAAACTCTGCTTCGCTGCCGGTCATCGAGAGGTAAGCACCGACGACGATTCCGTTCTGTTTTTTCTTGCACGAAGCAAGACCGGTTAGCAAAGGGGCCAGCGCGAGCGCTGAAAGAAGTTCTCTTCGGGAGGGTTGCATGAGTTTGCGCGATTCAACACTCACCAGCGTTTAGATTCAAGCGGGATTCACTGCCCATACGGCTATTCAAAATCGGTCAAAACCTTGCGAGTGTCCAAGAAAGCACGGTACCCAGGTCGCATTGAGGCCGTGAGGGGCAATACCCTATGAAGAGCGATCCGTTTGCGAAACCAGCGAAAACAGCGATTCCCTTCTTGTGGGTGATCGACCAGTTGCATGACATTGTGACCGAGCACAAACCCATGTTTGGCTGTCGTGCGCTCTATGCGGGTGACAAAATCGTCTTGATTCTTCGGGATCGACCAAGCAGCCCTGTGGACAACGGGGTCTGGCTGGCCACCATCGCAGAGCACCACGCGTCGCTTCGCAAAGAGCTTCCGGGGCTGCGATCGATCACGGTGTTTGGGCCGGGTGAGACGGGCTGGCAGGTGATTGGCAAGGATCTGCCCGAGTTTGAGCGCATCGTTGAGCGAGCGATCGCGCTTGTGCGAGTGGGTGACGTGAGAATCGGAAAGCTCAGGCCAACTGCAGGCAAAAAGAAGGCGCGGGCGAAAAAACTCGAAGACGAAGGCGTCACCATGGCCGAAGAACGCCGCGCGCCAAAGGCTGTGAAATCCAAGACGCTTAAGAGCCCAACACCTGCACCGAAAAAGCGTGCAGCAAAGACAAAAGCTTCGTCAAAGGCAGCCCGATCACCGCGGTGAAATCATCACCGTGAATTTTTTCAAACAGCGCGATCCCAAGCCCTTCGATTTTATACGACCCCGCACAGTCCAACGGCTGATCGCGTTGCACATAGTCTTCAAGTTGTACGCGAGTGAGTGAGCGCATGGTGAGCTCGTGTGTATCGAGCGCGTGGAGAGTGCGCTGAGAGCGGGCGTGGTGCACGCACACCGCAGTGTGAATCTGGTGCGTCCTCCCGGCGAGGTTCGTGAGTTGATCCACCGCGCGCTCAACGGTGTGCGGTTTGCCGAGGGTGTCGCCTTCAAACTCGACAGCTTGGTCGCTGCCGATGACTAAGGCGTCGGGGTACTGCTCGCTGAGCGACTGGGCTTTCATTCGCGCTAACTCGCGAACGAGGGTGAGCGTGTCGACGGGCCCGAGCTTGATTTTTTCTGCTTCTTCGTCGCAGAGCGCCGCGGTGCACAAGACCGAGATTCCGAGGCGCTGAACCAGCTCACGGCGGTAGCGAGACTCCGACGCGAGGATGATTGAAAATGGTGGCTCTTTGCTCATGCTTTTACCTTTGGTGTTTCGGTACAGCGACGAGTGAGAATGTTCATTTATTGCACGTAGAGAATCGACGAGAAATCCACCAAAACTCACCTGAGGGCATCGGTAGCCTCACAGGCCAGCCAGCTGGCGGGGACCGTGGCGAACAACTTCACGCTCGGTTCTGCGAGCGAATCTCAGCGAAGTTGTTCGCCAC
>JANNCG010000816.1:0-3589 GCA_031386385.1 Myxococcales bacterium | reverse complement strand
CCCGCACCCGCTGCATCGCCTTGGTCCCAAGGTCCGCTGCGCGCTCGGAGAGCTTCTCGTCAATCAACACATCAATGGCAGTCTTCGCGATGGTCATGGCGAGCGGTGAGCCACCAAAAGTGCTCCCATGTTCGCCGGGCTTGATCGCGTCCATAAACTCGCGCTTGCCGACGCATGCGGACACCGGCATCACGCCGCCACCAAGAGCCTTGCCCAGTGTGAGCAAATCGGGCCGTGCGCCCTCGTGCTCCCACGCAAACATTTTGCCCGTGCGACCGAGGCCTGTTTGCACCTCATCCCAGATGAGCGCAATGTTGCGACGCGTGCAAATTTCACGGACTTTCGTCATCCAGCCGGGAGGTGGAAGCACGATCCCGCCCTCGCCCTGGATGGGCTCGGCCAAAAATGCGACGGTGTCGTCAGTGATTGCGTTTTCAAGTGCCGCTGCGTCGCCGAAGGGGATCTGCACAAATCCCGGAGTCAACGGACCGAACTGATCGCGATAGTCTGGCTCGGACGAAAACGACACGACCGTAGTGGTGCGTCCATGAAAGTTGTTTACGCACGTAATAATCTGCGCGCGGTGGGGCGAGAGCCCCTTCACACGGACGCCCCAAGCCCGAACAACCTTCACCGCGCTCTCAACGGCTTCGGCACCCGAGTTCATCGGCATCACGCGATCAAGACCGGTGATTCGCACCAGTGTTTCTGCGAGCTCACTCAACGGCTCGTTGAGAAAACAGCGAGCAACTACGCTGATTTTGTCGAGCTGAGCGTGCGCTGCGGCCATGATCTTAGGGTGGCGATGGCCGTGGTTGAGCGCTGAGTAGCCACCCAACAAATCGAGGTACTCGCGGCCTTCAGGATCCCACACATGAGCACCTTCGCCGCGAACGAGGACGAGGTCAAAAGGTGCGTAGTTGTGCGAGCCAAAGGTTTTCGCTTTAGTAATGATGTCTTTTGTACTGGCCATGGCGCTTGAATCCTTCTCAACAATAATCCAAAGAAAACTGAAGTTGCGCGGGGATGTACCTCTCTCAATGCCTCTCGTCAAACCCTGTCTGCAAGCGGTTGCCCCGTTGTTTCGCCGTTCGTCCGCCCAGAGTGTATCGCTGTGAGAGTCGAGTGAACCAACGGATGCCAACAGGTGCCTAGGGGGCACTGAATGAAACGCCGGGGCGGATCGTATGAGTATTCACAACATTCCTCTGTTTCTCAAACGGCTCAGTACTGTACTGTCCCGCCCGAGTTATGAGGAGCGTTGGTGCGCTTGATGATAACTCAACCAACCCACACAATTTTTGCACAACAAAAAGGTGTTTACGAGGAACGGGATGCAACAGAATAGTCGCTCAAATCGCTGGATTTCATGGACCCTCCCAGGCGCAATCGCCATGGTCGGATTGGCACTCAACGCCTCTGGAGCTTTCGCTCAAAGCGCTCCCGACGCGGGTCCTCGACCTGTGGACGCCGGTGTCGCCATGCGGGCATCCGACGCAGGAGCACCACGCGCAGACGCAGGTTCATCAGCGCAGCCACAGTACGTGATCGCCGCAGACCCCGCAGCGTACACAGGTCCAGCACCCTACTTCAGCCTCGGCATGCCACGATTGAACAACACGGGCACGACTCCCACGGGCATTCAACGCGTGGTGAACCGGCAAAAAGAAGGCATTGTGAACTGCTACAAGCGATTTCTCGCGGTGCATTCCACTGCACAGGGACAGCTTCAGTTGCACTTTGACATCATCGCTGGTGGCTCGGGCTTGATCGATCGAGTCCACATGACACCGCACCGCAACACTTCGTTTGAGAATTGCGTTCGCGATGTGATCTCGGCGTGGAGCTGGGCGAACCCACGCGGGGTTCCGTCGGTGACGATTGATTTGGCGATTGAATTGGCGCCTACTCCTCCGGCTCGTCCTGCTGGCCGAGGACGCTGACGGGCGGAGCCGCTCTGAGTCAGCTGACCTCGCAACGATCGCCGCGATTCGGCATCCTCACTGGGGGTGGTGACGCGCCCGGGATGAACGCAGCGATCAAAGCGTTCGCGTACCGGTGCTACGAAATCGGCGCGACTCCGCTTGGAATTTATGACGGATGGGAGGGGCTACTTGAAGACACTGAGCTTGAGGTCTTGTCGCTCGATCGACCCAAAGTGCGACTGTGGGACCGCGAGCCGGGGTCCAACCTGGGCTGCACTCGAAGCAATCCGTTTCGTATTTTGCGAGACGAAAAGCGGGTTGATGCGAGCTCTGAGGTTCTTCGCTCTGCAGAAAAACTTGGCCTTGATGCAGTGGTGGTCGTGGGAGGAAGAGACACGCTGACTGCAGCGGCGAAGCTCGCGGACCGCGGTCTACCCATTGTGGCGGTGCCCAAGAGCATCGATATGGATTTGGGGGCAACGGACTATAGCCTGGGTTTTGACAGCGCATTGCACGCCTGTGCCGATGTCGTGTCTCGCTCAAGGACAAGCGCTGGGACCACTCGGTGGGTGCAAGTCGTCGAGGTGGTCGGGACCACCGCGGGCCATCTCGCGCTCTGGGGCGGGCTCGCTGGCGGTGCACAGATGATCTTGATTCCCGAGCACCCGTTTGAGCTTCACCAGGTGTGTTCGCTGCTCGATACGCGCTTGTCTCGCGATTATGTCCGAAGTGAACGCACACCCCGATACGCGACCATTGTGATTGCCGAGGGTGCTCGTCCTCACGGGATGCAAGAAGTACTTGTTGATGCATCTCCCAACAACTACGGCGGCGCTCGTTTGGGCGGCGTGGGGGCTCTGCTCGCTGAGAGACTCCGCGCAGATCTGGGCGTGGACGCGCGGTGTGTGGCGATCGGTCACCCCGTGCGTGGTGGGTCGCCCACAGCGCTTGATCGGGTGATGGCTCACCGTTTGGCCTCGGCTGCAGCAGACCTCTGCGCAGCGAAAATGTTTGGCACGATGGTGTTGGCCAACGGGACGTTGCCCTATGGGACTACTGATTCGCTCGACATTCACGAGGCCCTCGCGGCCCCACACACGGTCCTGGTGGAGCGCGATTATGATGTGGAGCGCTATTTCGCACAGCGAAAAGTAAGATAGACTCGCGGGAGCGTGCTGAGGTGTTATTTTTTATCGTTGTGTTTGCTGCTCTCAACCCTCGTCGGTTGCGCCCTCGCAGACGAGGGCCCGAGCGGTCGTGATGCGCGGGCAGACGGGCGCGGAATTGACGCGACAGTAGACAGCGGCGTGCGGCTTATGGATGTTCCCGGAGTGGATAGTGCGCGCAACGAAGCGGGGCTTGTGTGTGGAGACCCTGGGGCGCTGTGTTGCGGAAGCACATGTGTTCCAGAGGCGGTGTGCACGATGATGGGACGCTGTGCTTCGTGTGGTGGTCCCGGACAGCCGTGTTGTCGTGACGGCTCGTGCCGCGGTGCGGTGTTGTGTACCGCAGGAACATGCGCAGGAATGGCCGCATGTGGAGGCCCCGGCGACCCCTGCTGTGCGGGCAATATGTGCAACGTCGGAACCGCGTGCAACGGGGGATTTTGCAGCGCGTGTGGCATGGACGGACAACCCTGTTGTGTGGGCGGATTGTGCGCGGGG
>JANNCG010000814.1:0-1703 GCA_031386385.1 Myxococcales bacterium | reverse complement strand
CCGTGAATTCGCTTGTGATTGTAGAAGGTGTCGAGATATTCAGTGACGATGCCGACGGTTTCTGAGTCAGAAGCGAACTCCACACCGATGTCCGTCTTGAGCGGCGACCGCAGCGTGAAAAAAATATTGGCTAGCAATTTTCTTTCGTTGATGGTGCTCGCTTCTCCGCAGTGCACTCCGAAGCCTGCTCAACCTGCTAACGACGGAGAAGTGTCGGTGGACGCACGATTGGATTTGGATTCTCGTGCGCAACTGGATGCAATGGGCTCGATGGATGCAGCCGTCGCCAATGATGCGAATCCGACAGGAGATGTTTGCGCGCGTCCTGTGTATCCAGATGGGTTTCCGGTGATCGGCCGTCAACCCTGCCTGATTGTGCATCCGATTTCGCGCGAATCGCTATGCACGGTCGAGGGCGCGACGATTGAGCTTCGAAGCGAAGACGAGCCGCTTCAAGTGCTTGCGCCGGGGTTTCACGGAGTGACAACAGGCACTGGCGGTTGTCGAGGCTCCTTTACGCTGTCGGTCACTCACCCCGACTTCGAGTCTTCGACCACGATGTATCGATCATTTATGGATCGCTTCTCGCGAGCAAACTCTTCTACCCAAGTCGTGATCATTGAGCTGACTGCACGAGCGCAAGTCGCGGTCGATGCGAGCGCCGAGAACTGAAAGCGCTAGGTCACGCAACGGGTTGCGGCTTGCAACGCATTTCGCGGCTCGCTGCGCTGCGGTTTCGAGCAGGTAATCCGCTACCTCGCGAGCGCTGGAGTGCCCACTGCGGGCACTGCGGCACCAAGAGCGCGACCAGCGGGAGTCGCCCATGCGCGACCAAAAAACGCGCCTGCGCGCAGCTCTGCCGGGCCCGTTTGTGTGTCGCGTGGAGCGGTCCCGAGGGATGTCTCAACGAAGGTTGTCTGCGGTCCAAGGGACAAGCCCGCAGTTTGCTCGCCGTGCGGCGCGAGGGTGCCATCAGCGTTGACCGTGAAGCGAAAAGTGCGCAGCGTTTGCCCACTCGAACGCCAGTCGCACGAGTACGCTCCGGGGTGCTCTTCAAGCACGCTTGAGCTCTGATCGCGCATGTTTGCCGCGCCCCAGGTGAAGGGCAAGCGCATAGCAAAAAAGCGATAATCGACAATGGTGCGCGGAGGGTTGGGTCCTCGACCGGCGGTGTGATACGCGGTGATTCGGTGCGTCTGTTGTGCTTGCCCTCGGTTGTTGGTCAGCGTGAGGGGTTGGCCATTGACCGTGCAGCGAAGAGTGTTGTTGATGTCCACAAAGGGCGAGCCGTCCTCGGGGGTTGAGGCCCAAAAGTGCAGCCACACGTCGTTGCTGCCGACGCTGGTGCGATCCACAGGGTTAGGGTTGGGCGACGCGCCACTCGGAACCCGCTCGACCCACGACGCCGCAAGCTGCGCGTTGAGCGAGATATAATATCGGACCGCATCGGGCGCTCCAGCCGCTCGAACGTTTGTTGCGGGGTGCACCATGATTCGGTGTGTTCGGACAAGCGAATCGCGATCGGTCTGTCCATTCACAACATGCACTTCAACGGTGAACTCGCCGTCGTCGTTGACTCGCATGGGGCTGCCCACAAAAGCCGCCGCGTAGTTGCCGCAGTCTTGCACCCACGAGATGGGCTCACCGCCCTGAGTGTTGATGGTGGCGTCGCATCGAAGCTCGCCCACCACCCGAGCGCCGCG
>JANNCG010000804.1:0-3315 GCA_031386385.1 Myxococcales bacterium | reverse complement strand
ACTTCCTCGATTTCAAATTCAAGCCACGCCTCTCGGCGGACACGCAACATTTTTTTTGATCCAAGCGCGCGGCCATGTTTGACGCGCGCGCACTCTGCTACAAGTTCGTATGCCTTCGATTGGCAGCATCGAAGCCGGGTTTGTACATCCCTCGGTGTGAGAATCGCGGGGAGCTCGTCATTGGTGCTCATCGCGATGCCACTCGCTTCGCGGATTGAGAGCGAAGGTAGATCACGTCGCGTGATCGATGTGTCGGGGACGCGACGCAACGATGCGAGCGAGAGAAATCGCACGCAATGGCGCTCGCAACGTTTTCGTTGCGGTGTCGACAGCAGTGTTGACTGCTCTGTGCACATCGCGCATACTCATTTGTGTTGTTGGCCCTCAAGTTGGCAACGAGACCCTGGAGCGTTGCCGCGCTCGCAGGGTCGTTTACATTTTGAGATTTGGGTTGGCCGATCGGCCTGCGTTTCTTCATGATTATCTCCTGTGCGTTAGCGTTCCGAAGCACAACGTCATAAGTGACGTCGTGCGTTGGATGACCGCGTACTGCGCGATCGACAACTAGCCTCTCACGCCTGGTGCAAAAGGGAAGGTTGCCGACGATTTTGTCAGGACGTTTTAGTCGCTGGGAGCGGGTGGTGTAGGTGTCTTCGGCGCAAGATCGGGTCCCGCGATACAGGCCGACTGGGTGGCGGTATGCGGAACGACCGAAACGCCATTTAGCTGGGATTTAGTGGACAGATCGTCGGTCGACGTCGGGCATCGAGGGGCCTAGTTTGCGTTGTCACACAGGCACAGATGAGTGTCAGGTGTGTGTTCGGTGACACCTGCTTAGTGCAGGTGATGTAACGGACCCCCAACATGACGTAGCGCGCACTAACGGCGAAGGTCAACCATGCCCGGAGCTGTTGATTAAATGACACGGACGTCTCGAAGAAAACCGGATCGCGCGAAGAGCGATGCAGCGATTGCCTGAGTTGACGTCAGTAAACAACGTTGCGCGTGCGTTATTTGTTGCTGCAAAAGAAAACGCAGATTGAATCTTGGATTGCCGTTGAAGGCGCTGCATAATCGACCGCATGGGCGTGGTTTTTTCGTGCGTCACAAGCTCGTCGATTTGCGATATGCCTTGAGTGCGACACGGAGTGCGATCAACCGACGTGCCTTTGCGCTTGTTCAGAGCGGGAACCGCAAATGAACTGCACAAGCGTCGTCAGCGTGGCGACTGCGACAACAAGTGGACGCCGCAATTCACCGCGATGAGTACGGCAGTATCCCTTCGTTTGTGCCGGACCAGGCACGTCGTTTCTACC
The DNA here is from genome assembly GCA_031386385.1 of Myxococcales bacterium. Taxonomy (GTDB): domain Bacteria; phylum Myxococcota_A; class Polyangia; order Polyangiales; genus JANNCG01. The sequence goes on along the minus strand of JANNCG010000804.1, from coordinate 1,999 downwards.
ATGCCACTCGATGAGTAAAAGAGGCCAACAATGGATTCGAGGCGATCGTTGAGGAAGCAACAGGTGCTGTTCGTGTTGCTCGGACTGCTTGGAATCAAGACATCGCCGACGTTGCCCGATAACGAAACTCGAATGGCAGATTATGACCTGACGTTTTCGAATCCTGGCACTTTTTGGGACCGCCGCGCGTTGGAGAGGCTCGCTGTGAAGCCAACGCCATGGTCCAACAGAGTTGTCTGGATCAATGCGATCAGCTTCGTCTCCGTCTGCGCGCTTGATGCCAGTCGCACCCTGCGCTGCTGGTTGCTTGCGGGAGATCGGTCGCATACAACCGAGCTCCCAATTCTTTCGCAGTCGCGGCTAGGCTTTGAAATTTCCCAGGTACGCGCCGCGATATTGAATTGGAATTTCTCTTGCGTACTGCGCGAGAGCGGGGAGGTTTGGTGTTGGTCGCCAAGCCGAACAGTCAATGTGGACGCCCCGTTGCCCGAGGCCTACTGCCGTCCAGATCCGGCGTGGTTGATGAATGCGGAGTCGATCTTTGCCACAGATTACGGAATTTGTGCGCGCCAAGGCCGACAGGTTCAATGCGTCGTTTGTGCAGGAACCGCAACTGCGAGCAAGCACCTTCTTCCCTCGGCAACCGAACCAGTGATCGCAGGAATCCCGCATGCGTTGTGCCAAAGGCTCGACGACTGGAGATTGGAGTGTGACGGCTGCGTTTTGAACGTCCAAACGCTTTCGACGGGAGACGCGCGGGCATTTGAGAATCTCTGGTGGACCGCCTGGGAACCAGATGACCGCACAATTCAGTCTCAGCCAACCGCGCGACATTTCTTTGTCGATCCACCGCTGGACTGGACCGACTCTCGCTGGGGCGTCGGTCCGGAATCACTTCGGGCGCTTGGGCTACGGAGTCTTCCAGGTCTCATCGCCAGCGTCCGACCCCATGATCCGGTCCGAACCACGACGCCCAACTACCGACGATTGCAATGGTGTGGTCTTCGTCCGACAGCGCCCGATCTCGTGCCAGTCCTTGCGCCCTTGAGGGAGATCATTTATCAGTCTTTTCCACTGGGAGCCTGTTCACCGATTGGGCAACCTGAAGGACACGCGCGTTGCGAGAATCGTCCATGACCAGCGCGGCCAGTCAGTGTTCGTCATCTCGTTGTCGGTGATGTTCAGTACCTCCTCGCCAGCGGGCGGCTTGTCGCCGCGAAAAAAATGGTGCCCGGGCGTCAGTGAAAATCCACGCGAAAGCAACGATCGGCGCCAGCGAATTGAGCGGTGCCAAAGGATGCCATACGCGGCGACTCTAGATCGCGCGAGGCTGTCCCGCCACGTGTGGTTGATGGGCGCGCGGTACTACGAATCGCGCACGGCTCAGTGGCTAAGCGCAGGCCCGACGTTCGGGGAGTACATCCGTACGTCCACCGGCGAGGACGTACAAAGACTCACGGTGCCGTTGCTTCGGTGGCTGCGTTGCAACCGAGGCTTGTTTTTCGCACTGTACGCGGACGGGCACAAACGTCTTTCGCGAGACCCTTCGCACCCAAGCGCGCACGAGAAAGTCCTTCACGCCCAACAAGCGAGCTGTCGCCGCGAGACTGTGTCCCTGCCTTTGTCGCTGCAGTGCAAGCAGCGCTGCCTCTTCCTTCGGTGTCTCAGTGAACTGTCGCCTGGGCGCTCTCTGGCTCGCTTCTTTCAGTCGTTTCCGCAACGCTGCGATTTCGTGATCGGTACTCATGTTGTGCGCCTCCTGCGCGCGCACGCAATGGAACCCCGATTTCCCACCCACGCACGTCGTGCACGGGCGAGGACGTACCATCAAACACGCGGGGACAGCCACGTGCGATCTCGCATCGCCGCGATCGGCATCCTTTGGCACGGCGAAATCCCTTGTACGGCCTCGCCGGTGGACGTCCTGACAGGGTGAGCAATTTGGTGCACGTGCGCGCGCGTCAGTTAAAACCCACGCGAAAGCAACGGCCGCTGCTGC
>JANNCG010000801.1:0-2655 GCA_031386385.1 Myxococcales bacterium | reverse complement strand
TAACCGTGGGGTGAGCATCAGGGCTGCGCAGCAAGCGAAGCACATTCCCGAAATCAAACGCAACGATCCGGAGTACGCAAAGCTGCACAGTCACTTAATGCAAGACGTGATCACGCGCCTCGATCGCGCGTTTGATGGTTTTTTTCGTCGTGTAAAAGCTGTGCAAAAACCAGGGTATCCGCGATTCAAAGGGATCGGTCAGTACCAATCTTTCACTTTCAAAGACGCCTTAAGCGGCAATGGCGCGAAGATCGTTGCGGGCGGAAAGCGCGTGCAGCTCTTGGGCATCGGGAAGGTGAAAATGAAGGCTCATCGTCTCGCCGAAGGCGTCGTGAAAACGATCAGCGTCACCCTGGACAGCGACGGCAACTGGTACGCGGTTATCAGTTGCGACGGCGTCCCGCTGCGAGTGCTTGAGCGCACTGGAAAGTCGGTCGGGATCGACGTTGGCCTCAGTTCACTTTTCGCGACGAGTGAAGCAACGTTCGTCGAAAACCCGCGGCCACTTGAGACCGTGCAACGTGAGCTCGCGCGAGCACAGAGAAAGGTCTCTCGACGAAAGAATGGTTCGCAAAGACGACGCAAGGCAAGGCATCTGCTTGCGAAAAAGCACGCCAAAGTGCGGAACGTGCGCAGGGATCTTCATCACAAAATAGCACGCCAACTGGTCGAACAGTTCGACACGATTGCCGTTGAAAAACTAAGTATCAAAGGGATGGCGCGAGGCTTTCTCGCACGACCCATTCACGATGCCGCATGGGCAACATTTCCCACGATCCTTTCCGTTAGGGCTGAAGGCGCCGGACGGACGGTGATCGCTGTGAACCCGCAAAACACTTCTCAACTTTGCAGTGCGTGCGACAAAGAGGTCTGCAAGGATCTCAGTGTACGCACACATCGATGTCCGCATTGCAACTTGGTGCTGGACCGCGACGTCAACGCTGCAAGAAACATTTTGGATCGCGCGCTGCATCCTGAGCGCGTGGTGCAGAACAAGGCCGGGGCACGGCCTAGGGGGATGTGGAGGCGAAGTGTCGCCCCCACTCAGGGGCTTTCAGCCCCAAACCCCGAGGAGAAGAACCGCTGTCACGCCGTGTAAGCTGCGTTCGTCAAGTTCTCCCGTCGATCCGAGAAGCCCCTTCCTCGCTCGCCCGGCGAGCAGGTAGGGGAGTTGTCACTTCAGCGTGGCAGGCTTACCTCGCGACGGAGAGCACTTCGGCAGCCACGCTTTGCGCGGCGTCCGGGTGTCCTGCTTGCTTGGCCCGAAGCCCCATCTCTCGCAACTTTTCTCGATTGTGCAGCAGGGCCACCAGTCGTTTGCCTAGTGAATCTGCAGTTAAATCTTGCTGCAGAAGGCACTCTCCGGCGCCTCGCTCCTCGATCGCCTCTGCGTTTTTTCGCTGATGATCATCCGCCGCAGTGGGCAGCGGAACATAGATCGCCGGCCGCCCCACCACGCAGAGTTCGCTCACCGTCCCGGCACCCGCCCGGCACACGACCAGGTCTGCTTGAGTCATCGCGCTCGCGACGTCATCGATAAACGCGGTGACGGTAACTCGGCTCATATCCATCCCGAGCGCCTCATATGCCCCGAGAACCTTCGCCCGCTCTGGTTCACCCGTCTGGTGCACAATACTCAGCAATTGTCCTTGTGAAATCGCGTACGCCACTGCGCCAGGGACGTTGTCGTTGAGCGCGCGAGCGCCTTGGGAGCCACCGATCACGAGGACGGAGGCGATGTTGCTAGAATGCCCGGCGGCTGCGGCGCCGGCGCCTTTGACAGCGGCGAGAAACGAGCTTCGGACGGGCGTCCCGGTGACGCGAACGGCACCAGCGCGAAAGTATTTGCCGGTCTCTTCCCAGCTGATACACGCACGGGTCACGCGTGGGCCCACCACACGGTTGGTAAACCCTGGGACCGCGTTCGGCTCAACAACCACCGAGGGAATCCCCTGCGCGATCGCCATCATCGTGATGGGGCCGGAGGCATACCCACCGACGCTCAACAGCACATCGGGTTTAAACTCTCGCAACGTCTGCCAAGCTTTCACCATCGCGGCCGGCAGTTTTGCGATCGCACGAGCCTTGGCCATGCCTTTGATTCCGTTGAGCGGATACACGTCCAACGCCGCGAGCCTCTCGCCCATCAACGGAACCTTCTTGGCCTCAATCCCGCGGTTGGTCCCAACAAAGAGCACCTCAACGTCTTCGCGCTCGCGAATCGCTTCAAGCACCGCGACGCCGGGATAAAAGTGCCCGCCGGTCCCGCCCGCTGCAATCACGAGTCGGAGCGTCATGGGGTCGCCTTGGTTGCTATCTTTGCGGGCGAGGGCTCTTCCGGCTCTGGAGGATCGTAGACACAGGAGCGCGAGATGGAGAGCAAAATTCCAATAGCAAAGAGGTTAATCACGAGCGAGCTTCCGCCGTAAGAGACCATCGGGAGGGTGAGCCCCTTGGTCGGCAGCACACCCATCGCGACGCCCAGATTGATCAGCACTTGGAGAGCAAAGAGCGTGCTGATCCCGAAGGCCACGTACGTTCCGTAGTCGTCACGAGCGTGAAGCGCGATGGTGATCCCGCGATATAGCAAAAAAGCGTAGGCGCTCAAGAGCAGGCAGATCCCAAGAAATCCGAGCTCTTCGCCGATGATCGCGC
>JANNCG010000196.1:0-3005 GCA_031386385.1 Myxococcales bacterium | reverse complement strand
CGAGCAGGCGAGGAAGAAGTGCAAAAACACTGGGCGGATACCCACGGCGCGCCGGTGGCTCTCCCGCCGCGAGACCCACTTCGCGCTGCGCGCGTGCGACACGGGTGACCGAGTCCATCATGAGCAAAACTTTTGCGCCCTGGTCGCGAAAATACTCCGCCACCGCCGTAGCGACAAATGCACTTCGAAGCCGCACGAGCGCCGGCACATCGCTCGTTGCGACCACGACACAAGCCCGCTTGCGACCCTCAACGCCAAGCGAGTCTTCGAGAAACTCTCGCACCTCCCGTCCGCGCTCTCCCACCAAGGCGATCACCACTACGTCGGCGCTGCATTGACGTGCGATTTGACCCATCAAAGTACTCTTTCCGACACCGGAACCAGCGAAGAGGCCGACGCGCTGTCCCTCGCCTGCTGTGAGCAGTCCATCGATCGCGCGAACCCCCACTGAGAGAGGCTGCGCCACTCGCCTGCGCTTCATCGGGTCGGGAGGATCGCGCTCAACGGACCAACGGGTGAGCAGTCCCTCCAACGGTCCCATCCCGTCCATGGGCCGACCGAGCCCGTCGAGCACTCGCCCGAGAACCTTCTCACCAACCTGGATGGTCATTCTCGAACCAGTGGGACGCACCACGTCGTCAAGCCCCACTCCGTTGGCATCACCGAGAGGCAACAAAATCGCACTGTGATCGTCGAACCCGACTACCTCCGCCCCCAGCGGACCAAGAGGAGCAGGGCGCTCGATGGTGACCATCTCACCCACGCGAACGGAGGGCGCAACGGCACGAATCGTCAGGCCGACAAGCGCAGTGACCCTCCCAGTCGGAAGCACCGTGTCGACGTTTGCCAGTCGGTCGCGAAGGCGATCAATGCTCATCGCAGTGGACTTACCTTCGCTTGAACGAGAGCAGCACGCAAGGTCCAGAGATCAACCTGGGTTTACGCCACAACGCCATGAAAGGCCGAGCGAGCGAAGCACTGGAGTCTGTACCGGATCAAGCGTCGGAACGAAGCGAACCGTCACACGTGCGAAGCGCCCAGGAGTCATGATTCCAGCCATCATGAGCTTCGGCCCAATGGCGACCGGCGACATGTCCCGTGGAGCTACCGCGATCGGCACGGACGGAGCCATCGTGAGTCCTGCCTCGGTGTTGGCGACCTGCACAGAGAACTGCAGCGATGTGCCCATGGGGGTGGTGGATTCCCACCGGAGATCGGCGTATTGAGGCATCTCGCACTCGGCCATATAGTTTTCAGAGTATGTTCCCTCGCCGATGACCAAGCGACGAACCGCCCCGGTAAAGTCGGTGTAGGTATACACCTGATTGGGACCAGCAAAGGACTGGGTCATACGCGTGACGGGGTCGTATTTGAGCAGCGGACCAGCCTGCTGCGTTGCAACCCAGATAGCTCCGCTTCGGTCAGCACCGATGGCGCTCGTCGAGCTCCATCCCGCAGGAACCGTTAGCATATGCCGAGTGATTCGCGCGGCAGGGATCGCGCCATTCGCGACGAAGGCGTCTGCCTCCCAAGTGTAAAGCGCGTTGTTCGCCGGAACCCACACATGATTGGTTGGGTCCACTGTAATGCCCAACCCTGCGGTGGCCGCGCCCATCGCTCCAAGATTCGCAATGGACCAGGTACGTCCCATGGGATCGTAACCGACCGCGTCGCGGGCACCTGGACGAGAGAGCCAAATGCGTCCACGCGCATCGGCGGTCACGCCATACGACTGGCCCGTTGTGGGGGACGCGCCCGTGCCGGCACGAATCAGCGTTCCGATCGCGCCAGTGCTCGTGTTAACCGGCGAGATACCATTGCTCAGCGTGTGCTCCCAAAGAGTCCCATCTGGCGTCACCACTGCGCCGTACGCACAAGGGGCAAAAGCCAGCGGTCGAATGGTCATCCCGTTGCGGGGGTTGAGCTGCCACAATCCAGCACCACCCACAAGTCCGCCAGTGTTCGCACAGCCACCAACCCAGGGATATCCCTCGGGATAGTTCTCGTCTCCGCGATCAATCGCGAGCGACCGAAGGACCGCGTTGACAGGGCCAACGTTGGCAGTCCACATCACGCACTCATCGGCGCCGTAGGGCAGCACGTTCATCGGGCCAGAGCTGGTCTCAATCGAACCGTTCATGTTGCGATCAATGCAATCCACGCGCTCTGAAGCGAGCTTAGTCACCGTGCCTTGCATCGAAAACCCGCGTGCGGCCGCGTAGGCATTGCCCCGTCCGTCAACGACTACGCGCGAGACCTGATTGCAATTCGGCGTGTAGCAACACTGCCCACGGCACTCGCCCGCAGCAAGACCAACGCGATAGCGAGCGACCTCGCGGTTCATCGTGGCGTCCCACTTCGACACGGTGCTCTCACCGGTGTTCGGAACCCACAAATAGTCCGATCGTCGTGCTTGAGCACGCACGATCAAACCACCAGAAGCCATATCGTACTCAACTCCGTTGCGGCCCGGATCCGACCACATCCCGCCCATCCCAGAGTTGCGGTTGGTGCACGATGGGTCACACTCACAACGGGTAAGGTCTGGACGGTTTATACACGTTCCGTTGGCGTTATTGCACTCATCTGCGGTGCATGCCCGGCCGTCGTCACACTGCGAATTCATCGTGCATCGAGTCGGGTTGGGCACATCAACTCCCGGAGGCGGTCCATTGCCATCGCGCGGCGGCGTGATCACTCCGGTGTCGCGGCCGTTGATGATCAGTCCGCCATCGGGGTCGAGGTTCATCTCTTCACTGCAACCGCTTGAAGCAACAGCGACGGTCACCGTGCAAACTGCACTCAACACATGAATCCATCGGACAACAGAAGCTCGCATAAATATCACCAATCCGTTCAACTCATGAGTCTCTCACGGCTGAAAGAAAAGTTCGAGTGCCTGCAAAGCAACAAGTTGGCTAGTGTGCGTTTTCGCGCACAATCGCCCTTGCGATCGCGTGGGCGAGGACCGTTTGATATCGGTCGTCCGCGAGGCGGGCCTCTTC
>JANNCG010000735.1:0-3108 GCA_031386385.1 Myxococcales bacterium | reverse complement strand
CTCCGGTGGACCTTCGACCGCAATTTTGCCTCGAACGAGCATCGCGACTCGGTCGGCAACGTCAAACGCGCTGGCCATGTCGTGAGTAATGACCACGCTCGTGACTCCAAATCGCTCGCGCATCTCTTCGATCAACGCGTCGACGGTGCGCGATGTGACAGGATCGAGTCCTGAGGTTGGTTCGTCGTAGATTAAGATCTCGGGCTCAAGGACGAGCGCCCTCGCGATGCCGACACGCTTGGACATTCCACCTGAGATTTCTGAGGGCATCCGCATGGAGGCATGGGCAACCCCGAGCTCTTCGAGCTTGGTCATCACGCGAGCGCGAATCTCTTTTTCGGACATATTGGTCTGTTCGCGAAGCGGAAACGCCACGTTGTCGTAGACTGACATCGAGTCAAAGAGTGCGTACTTCTGAAACACCATCCCGAAGCGACGCCGAATCTTCGACAGCTCATAGTCATCCAGCGCTGCCATATCCACTCCGTCGACCAAGATGCGTCCAGACGTGGCCCGCTCGAGGGCGATCAAGTGGCGGACCAGCGTACTTTTGCCTGCGCCCGAGCCGCCAATCACGATGAGTGTCTCCCCGCGATCAATGCTCAAGTTGATATCGTCGAGGACCGTACGCTCGCCAAATCGCTTGACGAGATGCTCGATGACAATCTGTGGGGCTTCGGTCGTTTCGCTATCGCTCACGGTGAACTCTCATGCGACGTCGGTCAGCAACGACGTGATCACATAGTCGAGAAAAAACACTCCCACGACACTCCAAACCACCGCACGAGTTGTCGCGAGACCCACGCCCTCTGCTCCGCCTTTGGCATAAAACCCATGGCGACATGAAATGAGCGTGACGGCGTAGCCAAACACGATCGCCTTGACGAGACCTTGAATCAGATCGCGCTTGTCGAGCATCGCTTGGATGCGATCGAGAAAGACTCCCTGATCGAGGGACAAAAATACCACTCCGATCAAGTACGCACCCGCGATCCCAACTCCAAAAAACACCATCGCCAACACCGGAACCATGGTCGTCCCCGCGATGAGCCGAGGCACGATCAGGTATTGCACCGGTGAGACCGCCATGGTCTCGAGCGCGTCAATTTGCTCGGTTGCGCGCATGTTGCCAAGCTGGGCGGCCATCCCCGAGCCAGCGCGAGCAGCCACCATGATCGCGGTGAGCACCGGCGCCATTTCGCGCGAGAGCGTGAGCGCAACCACGCCTCCCATCATGTTCTCAGCACCGAACCGCCGAAAGCCATAAACGGTCTGTACCGCGAAGACCATCCCCGTAAAGAGCCCGACGAGTCCGACCAAAAAAATCGACTGGACGCCTACAAACTCTAGCTGATGAATCAACACTTTTACGCGATATGGTCGTCGAAATTGCCAGACAAACGCCGAGATCGCGAGCTGCGCAAGCGTGCCCATCTCTTCGATCGCCTCTTTTGCAGGCGCAAAGATCTCTGCGATTCGATTGCGGCTCGGTGACTCTTCATCCATGGGTCAGTCCTTTTAGCAGGTCAGCCCCGCCATACGCTCGTGGGACCCGCCGCGACAGTGCGCACAAGACCTCGTACGCGATGGTTCCGGCCCGCGATGCAATCTCTTCGGCCCGAATACTGTCGTGCCGATCTCTATAATTTTGTGTGCCCAAAAGCACCACTTCGTCACCCACCACGACACCTCGATCTGCTGCGATCTCGGTCACATCAACGGAGGCCATATCCATCGAGACGTTGCCAACGACACGGGCTCTGCCGCCCCGAATCAGCACCTCGGCAGAACTCGAAAGTCGGCGAAAAAATCCATCAGCATAGCCGATTGGGATGGTCGCGAGGATGGTCGTCTTGTCACACACAAAAGCCCCTGCGTACCCAACGGGTGTGCCAGCGGGTACCTCACGAAGCGCCAACACCTCTGTCTTCAGGCGAAACGCAGGCAGAAGCGAGGGACCGTCGTGTGGAAACGGAGCGACTCCGTAGAGAGCGATTCCGCTTCGAACGGCGCTCAGCCGAGCGTGGGGAAACCGAAATGCCCCCGCGCTGTTGCACGCATGAAGCGCAAAGCCGGTATGTCCCGCCTGAAGGACGCGCTGTTTTGCAGCAAAGAAGCGCTCGAGCTGGACGTCACTGAAAGACGGGTCGTCACAATCGGCGTTTGCAAAATGCGTCATCAGCCCCGTGAGCTCAATACCCTTTACGCCCGACAGGCGCTCAAGGACCGCACTCAATCGCGCCGCAACGATGCCAAGTCGTGACATGCCTGTGTCGACTTTTAGATGAAATTGTACCGGCGCATCAACCGAGCGGGTCTTGGCCAAGCGCGTTAGTTCATCAAGTTGGGATTCGTCGTGAATCACCGGCGTCAATCCATAAGCCAGCGCCTCGCCGAGGCCGTCTCGGTACACACCCGACATCACCAAGATCGGTTGCGTGATGTTGCTCTCGCGTAAGCTGATCCCTTCTTCGACAAGCGCCACACAGAAGCCTGAAGCCCCATGGCTGGCCAAAGTTTGCGCAACCGGTATCGCGCCGTGGCCGTATGCATCGGCCTTCACCACAGCCCAGACATCAGTCGCAACAAATTCATGAACTGCCTGGTAATTTGCAGCGATTGCGCCGAGATCGATCTCGGCAATAGTGGGGCGAATTCCGCTGTGGGACGCGCAATGTTCTGAGTGAACCAGTGTCACGAAGTGATGACACTACCAGTTCGGGCGTGACGAAAGTGTGGAGAAAAATATATGTTGGCTCGTGCAAGTGAAAGAGCTCTCAATCAAGGTCAACGGCGAGATCCGAAGCGCTCCCGCTGGCAGCACGGTTCTCGAGGTTATTGCAACGGTGGGGATGAGCGGATTGGTTGCCGTCGAGCGAAACAAAGTTTTGGTTCCGCGGGCCAAGCACGGATCGACGACGGTGGTTGACGGAGATGAGCTTGAGATCGTTAGTTTTGTGGGCGGAGGTTAAGAAGAAGTGACAATTATGGAAGATTCACTCGTTATTGGTGGGCGTACATTTCAGTCGCGCTTGTTCGTTGGTACAGGCAAGTACGCTTCTGTGGCGCAAACCCGCGACGCGCTTCGGGCCTGTGGGGCAACGGTTG
>JANNCG010000650.1:0-1817 GCA_031386385.1 Myxococcales bacterium | reverse complement strand
GGCGAAGGCCTGTGGTGAGCTTAGTGCTGGTCGCGCTCTCGCTGGTGGTCTTGCTCGCGGGGGTCCTCTTTTTGGCTTTTGCAGCTCGTCACGAACAACGTTTAAACGCGCTGAAGAGTGACTTTATTGCGACCGTTTCACACGAGCTCAAGACGCCGCTGTCGCTGATTCGGATGTTTAGCGACATGCTCACCTCGGATCGCGAGGTCCCAGAAGATCGCCGCAAGCAATACTTGCAGATTATATCGCGTGAGAGCGAGAGGCTCACCGCGCTGATTGAAAACGTACTCGATTTTGCACGCGTTGAGCGTGGCAAAGCAGCGTACGAGTTCTCGCGTAGCAACCTGGGAGAGATCGTCGCCAAAGGCGTAGAACTCTTTCGCTCGCGAGTCGATCGACAGAAGCCGGTGATTTCGGTGCAGCTTCATGAGCCCATTCCCGACTCGGACTTGGACGAGCAAGCGGTGCAGTTGGTGCTCTTTAACTTGTTGGACAACGCGATCAAGTATGGGCCTGATGGCGAGACAATCGTTGTGCACGTCAAGCACGAAGGAGCGCGTTTGAGCTTAGAAGTTCACGATGATGGCCCGGGAATCGACGAGGAGGACCAACGCCGAATCTTTGAGAGGTTTTATCGCGGACGGCGAGCGCGCGAGCACGGCGCACGCGGGAGCGGCATCGGTTTGGCCCTCGTTCAGCACATCGCGCGAGCCCACGGAGGTGACGTGGCGGTGCGCAAGCTTGAGCCTCGCGGTGCGGTGTTTACTGTGGTGTTTCCCGTACGAAACGGCTGAGGTCTTTCCGCGAAAGCTTTCGTGCGAAAGTTCGAGTATAGTCGTTAAAGTCTCGGCCGTCATCGCGTTGCCGTATTTGCCATTGGAGAGCTCTATGCCACGGTTGTTTTCATCTCACATTTTGTGTTCGTTACTTATTGGGACCTGCTTGATCGCTTGTAGCGGAGGCACAGTGGGGACAGAAGATGTACCCACTGGATCTACGGATGTTCGCCCCGACGCGCTCGTGATCACCGTTGATGTTCCTAACGTCGCTGACACGGGCCCGACGCGGTGTACCGCGGCCAACGAGTGCGATGATGGGATTAGCTGCACCGACGACACGTGTGAAATGAGCGGACTTTGCGCTCACGCGCCCGTTAACTCCCGCTGTGATGACATGCGATTTTGCACGGGAACAGAGACCTGCGCGCCCGCCGTTGGCTGCGTCGCTGGCACCGCGCCGAGCTGCGACGACATGGTCGCGAGCACCACAGACCGCTGTGATCAGGGGCTCGATCGCTGCCAAAATTCGCCCACGGACAACGACGGTGACGGAGATCCTCCCGTCGCGGCAGGCGGCACTGACTGCGACGACAACGATCCCACCGTCTCATCGCTCGCTCGCGAAGTATGCAACATGCGCGACGACAACTGCAACGGGATGATCGACGAGGGTGCGCTCAATCTCTGCGGAAGCTGCGACCCAAGCTGTCGCGCTGTCTCAAGCGGCGGGATGGGCGGTGCGCCGTTTAACCCCATGGGTCAGCGGGGGGTTGAATTTGACCCAATGGCCGGCGGACTGCTGGTTCGTGCGGAGTCGCGAACAGGAGATTACCTGTGGATTCCCAACGTGGCAGAGAGCACGCTCTCGAAGTGGGACGCGGTCACCGCCCGAGAGATTGGCCGGTATCGTGTCGGACTTCCTGCGGGTGAGTGCCGTGGTCAATGCTGTCACGCCAACGGCTGCAACATGCCATCGCGAACTGTGGTCGACGGATTTGGTGATGCCTACGTCGCCAACCGTGCGTTCGGATTTCAGGG
>JANNCG010000567.1:0-2156 GCA_031386385.1 Myxococcales bacterium | reverse complement strand
GACGCGCCTGCATCGTTCGCAGCGCCATTGAGTATTCGCTACACCATCAACTAGTCACCGGATGTCCTCGACGGGGTGCCCCTGCAGAGCCCGTCGCAACAGTTCGAACAAAAGCCGAGAGAGATCGTTAACGACCGGCGTCGGTAGATCGCGGAGCGCCGCCGTCGGGGTTGTCATCCGCAGGCAACGGTGGCCATCGCGAGGGCGGAAACTGCTCGTTGTAAGCGCGCACAACCTGCTCAGTCATATCAAGACTCGGTACGTGATAGACCACACCTTGCTTCTCTAAAACGCCGGTGTAATTCTGCCGCGCACCAACCTGCTGAATCAGCCCCTGAAGGTTGGTGTAGATGTGCTTGGTGACTTTGGCTTCGCGCTGCGCAAGCTCGTCTTGGTACTCAAGAGCAGTCTGCGAGTAAATGACCAACTGGCGTTGATACTCTTCCATGCGACCTTGCAGTGTTCGCTCATCCATTTCGCTTCGACGGCGTTGAATGTCGTCAAGCATGAGCTTGAGCGAGCTGCGCCGAAGATCAAGCTCGTCTTGACGGCGCTTAAACCAGCCCTTGATGTGCGCGTTGGCGCGGCGGCCTTCGGCTGTCTCGACCACGGCGCGGTTAAGATCAACCACACCAAATCGAGCCTGTGCATACAACGACGGTGCCACGCCCGCGAGCAGCAGCGCGAGGCAAAGCGAGACGCGCGATGTGAGGTTGGTGACTGCCATGGGGCGATCGGTACACGATTGGTTGGCAAGAATCCAGCACAACAGCGCTAGACGCTAAACCAAGCCTAAAATCGGATCCCCTCTTTAATGCGATACTTGATCCAGCGGTAGCCGAGGACAGCCGTCCCGACGGCACCTCCGACCACCAGAACAACCGGTGCGCTCGCGACGGCAGCAGCCACCGTCACGCCAGCTACGGCGGCGGTCACCGCGCCTTTTTTTCTCGCCTCAGAACGTTTGGTGTCAGCTACAGAATTTGCCATACGCGAAAGTCTCCTGAACAAATACTGTAGCACACTCGCTCAAATCGCAATGGCTGCGGCGATCCCAATTTTGCTCGAAGCACGGCGCCGGGCTTTAACGCGGAAGTGTTCCGATGCCTTCGTAGTGAAAGCCTTTTGTGCCCAGTGCGAGCTGCGTCCAAAGGTTGCGTGAGTCGACAATTACCCGGCCGTTCATTGCCGAAGTGACCCGCGCAACATCCAACTCGCGGTACTGTGACCACTCGGTGAGCAGCGCGAGCGCGTCCGCTTTCTCAAGCGCTTCGTAGGGGTCGTTGACAAATTCAACAGACGCCGCGAGGGATCCAAGAGCTTCAATGGCAGTGTTGCGCGACTCGGGATCGTGCGCGAACACGTTCGCCCCGGCGGCGATAAGCTGCTCAATGAGCACCAGCGCGGGGCTCTCGCGCACATCATCGGTGCGAGCTTTAAAAGCGAGACCCCAGACAGAGATTTTTTTGCCCGCAACGGAGCCCAAGAGACGCGAGAGTTTTTGAAACACCACGCGTTTTTGCTGTTGGTTTGCGTAATCCACGGCGGTCACTACACCCAATGGAGAGCCGTTTTCTTTCGCAAGATGCTCGATCGCTTTGATGTCTTTTGGAAAGCAGCTCCCACCAAATCCGGGTCCTGGGAGCAAAAATTGAGGTCCAATCCGCGGGTCTGCACCGACGCCGATTCGAACGTTGTGGACATCTGCGCCCACTTTTTCGCAGAGATTCGCGATCTCGTTCATAAACGAAATGCGGGTAGCGAGCATCGCGTTGGCGACATACTTGGCCATCTCCGCGCTGCGTGGCTCCATAAACAACAGCTGCTCTGCCCGAAGCTTCATGGGAGCGTACAGCGCCGTCATGACCGAGCGTCCCATCTCGTCGCGTACACCGATGATAATCCGATCGGGCTGCTGAAAGTCTCGGAGGGCGTCGCCTTCTTTAAGAAACTCTGGGTTGTTCACGACGTGGTGTTTTACCTTGGACTTCGCATCAAGCAGCGCTTGAACTTTGTCGTTTGTCCCCACGGGAACTGTGCTCTTCAGCACCACGACGGTCTCTCGTTGAAGCACCGCCGCGAGCTGCTCGGTCACTTGCATCACGTACTGCAAGTCCGCAGCCCCGTCGTTGCTTTGCGGTGTGCCCACCGCGATG
>JANNCG010000566.1:0-3617 GCA_031386385.1 Myxococcales bacterium | reverse complement strand
GCCCGCGCGAACGGCTATGAACCGTCGGACTCAGACGGACTGGCGTCGGCGTCTGGCGAGCCCGGGCGAAGCGTCTCACGGGTGTCGATCGGTGTGCGAATCATGCGACGAAACTGTTGTACCATCGACGGGTCACCCTCGCCGTTGCCCCAGGTCTCAAGTCTCTCGCCCGTCTCAATGCTCCACCGCATTGAGTTGACGGCGCGCTGCACCGTGAGCTCACCTTGCGTCACGATGGGCGCCTGCACTAACGCAGCTCGCAATGCGCATGCGGCACCCGCACGGACGCACGCAATGGCCGCGGCGCGCAATCCGTCAAGTGTGCTGTCTTCTAGGGCGAGGGCGACAGCCTTGTCAGCGATCTCGATCGCATAGTCAATCGTGCCGCGCGTGCAGCGGTCAAGTCCGTGGCCGATGAGGGCCAGAAAGCTGTGATCCCCTCGGACCGCGACGTCCGCTGTCCGGACGAGCAGCAGATCGCGAAGGCCTTCCATTCGACCGAGAAGCTCATCGAGGGGCATGTTTGGCGCCTCAGCGACGCCTGTGAGAGACAGAAGCTCTGCCCAATTGCGTGCGTTGATTGGTGTGTTGGCGCTCGGATCGCTCTCGCCGCCACGCATCAGCCCAAACTGCTTTTTTGATGCCTCGGTGACAGCGCGTGCGTTGCGTCGGCGCATCTCATCGTCCGGCCGAACCACTGCAAACGGCTGAACAAAACTTTCAAGCCCCGTGCGAACCTGCTCAGTCAACGCCATGGGGACGCCTGGCTCTCCGGGGATGGGGACAAATATCCCGTGCAATCCCTCGCCAAGCTGCAAGGCCATGAATATCTGCTCGTGACCACGCGCGGCCCTGCGCATTTGAAAGGGCTCCCAGTGGTCGAGTTGTTCACCGAGTGTCGAGATCGCAGAATAAGCGGCGCCTCGTCTCCACCAGTGCAGTGCTTCTTCGACGGGAACCGCGTTAGCCGCAGCCCCAGTGCTCGCTCGCTTTGCGAGCAGAACCACGAGAGCTCTGAGATAGTCGAAGATTTGTCCTTTGCGAACGGCCTCGGTGAGTGCCAGCCAGGCTACGAGCTCAGGCACGTCATAGAGCGCCCACGCATCGTGTGCGGAAGCGCAGTTCTCGGCAACCGCACGCACACCGCCGTGTAACAGCGGAACACTAACGAGAGCATCGCGAAGCCAAGGGCGGAGGGTCACAGTGAGGGCGGTACAATCGCGCGTTTGCTAAGCGTTAGGCAACGAAGAACTTCACTGAAACCGCCGGAGAGCACGACAATTTCTTAGGCTTTGCTTCCCTCAAGGACCGCCAAGCGCATCAGGGCGAGAAGTTCTTCAAGCGCGTCGTTGGGGATATTCAGCGGCGGAGCAACATAGACGGTGTCGCCTAGCGGCCTAAGGTAAAGCCCAAGTTCAAGGGCGTGACGGTAGATCTTGAGCGCGGCGGTGGAGCGGTAGCCGGACGTTCCGAGGTCGATGGCGCCAATCATCCCGAGGGCTCTAGGGTTGTGTGCCCCGGTCTCGCTCGCGATCGATTTCATGGATGCACGAATGGTTGCGCTCTTCTCGACGATCCCCTCCAGGACGCGCTCATCGCGGATGCAGCGAAGGACCGCGAGCGCCACGGCACACCCGAGTGGGTTGCCCGCGTAAGAGTGCCCATACAAAAATGCGCGCTCCCTAGAACCTCTAAATCCGTCATAGATTCTCTCGCTTGCGATCGTCGCCGCAAACGGAAACATGGCGCCAGAGAGTGCCTTCGCCGTACACAAAATATCTGGTACAACCGATGCTTGGTCGCTCGCCCACAGGGTCCCCGTTCGGCCCAAACCCGTGAAGACCTCGTCCGCGATAAAAAACGTGTCAAACTCCGTACAGAGTGCGCGAATACCCTCTAAAAAAGCAGGCGGATACATTTTCATTCCTGCTGCGCCGAGGACCAGCGGCTCGACAATGACACCCGCGATCTGAGCTTCTTCACGCTCAAGGAGCCCTCGTAGCTGCCCGAGGGCGAGCGCTGTGAGAACCTCTATCCCCCGACCGTCGTTTGCCTCAATCGGCGCCGGCACATAGTCGACCGGAAAGAGCATTTTTTTATACACATCGCGAAACACCGCGATCCCACCAACGGAGCTGGCGCCCACCGTCTCGCCATGAAAGGCGTCCGCCAAGGCGACAAATTTCGCGCGGTCTGACCGACCGTTTTGTGCCCAGTACTGCACCGCGAGCTTCAGCGCCACCTCGACGGCGGTGCTCCCATCATCCGAAAAAAACACTCGCGTGAGCTCACGCCCACTCGGCAACGACGGATTCGCAAAGCCAGGAGCAGAGCAGACGAGCTCTTTCGCTAGTAAAATTGCAGGTTCGTGGGTGAGTCCGCCCAACGCGATGTGCGTCAGTGACTCTAGCTGCGTGCGAAGTGCTGCGAGGACCGCGGGGTGTCTGTGCCCCAACGCAGCAACCCACCACGAGCTGTTGGCATCAATGAAGCGGCGGCCTGAGCGCGTCCAAAAGAAGGGACCCTCTGCGCGCGCGACGATCAGTGGTGGCTCACCATCGTCGGCCGGCGTGTATGGGTGCCAAAGGTGCGAGCTGTCAAGTGCGAGCAACTCCTGCGCGCGGAGATCCACCAACTGGTCCACAACGTCCTCGCTCACTTGTGAGAAAGCATCGCACGCAGTTGCTCAAGAAGCGTGGGAATAGGCTCGGGAAACGCCGCAGCGGTTGGAACAAGTTCAAAGTTATCGTCGAAGATGGGCGCCCCAACCACTCGGGTGTCCAAGCCATACCGCGACTCAAGCGCATCGAGCAGCACCAACGATCGGCGCTCTGCCTCGCGGGGTGTTGATCCGCGCAACACGGCACACCACATATCATCACCGAGGGCGTAAGCCCGCCCCGCGTCTCGAACAAGATCAACGAGCCAACGTCGCTCTTCAACTCGTGCGAGACGACCGGTGGGAATCGTCGCAATAATCACAAACTGTGGGCGCTCAATAGGCGGTTTTGCGGCGTTGGCTCGGGGCAGCGTCGGCATCACGATCCCGCTCGGAGCGGCAGTGACGGCGATCTTTTCCGCAGGCGCAATGGGTGCTGTTTTTTGGCTGGCCGAGTAGTCAACGGGTGCAGGTTTTCGGACCTTTAGGAGCGCTCGAAGCTGCTCGGCAAAATCCAAAGCGCCTGCGATCCGTCGGTCTTTTTCGCGAGCGACGGCGGCGAGCGTGCAGTCAATGAGCCCCTGAGGCAAGGGCTCAAGGGTGCCGGGGGCGACGGGCGGAGGAGGATCGACACTCAACCGACGAAAAGCCGCTGCCATAGGCTCGTCTTGAAAGGGGAGTCGACCGGTCAGCATCTCGTACAAAATCGTGCCCGTCGCATAGACGTCAGCACGCACATCGATCGGCTCGTTGACGAGCGCTTCGGGGGACATGTAGTCCAAACTTCCGACGATGTTGCCCGTCCGTGTGACTCGGCGATCTTGTTCGCCGGCGAGGAGACTTCGCGCGATCCCAAAATCCAGCAACTTCACCACCTCGGGGGGGCCGTGCGCGATCGCTACGTTCGACGGTTTTAGGTCGCGGTGCAGCACACCAGCTTCATGGACGGCCTCCAGAC
>JANNCG010000561.1:0-20293 GCA_031386385.1 Myxococcales bacterium | reverse complement strand
TTCACGGGCTAAACTCCACGTGATCCTCAGCGTACTTACGCCGCTTCAGCGTAGATCGATCGAAGGTCTTGCAGCTGGGCCTCGAGCTTCTTGCGTGCTCGCGCTTCGAGCTGGCGGGCACGCTCTCGCGAGACACCGAGCTTGCGTCCGAGCTCTGCGAGTGAGAGTTCTTCATCGCTCATCAAGCGCTGCTCGACTATAAAACGCTCGCGGGGATCGAGCTTAGCCATCGCCGAGCGAACACGAATATCATACACGTTTTGGCGCTCGTGCTTGGCGTACTGCTCATCGACTGGTGCGTCATCAGCCACGAGGTTGTCACCGCGAGTGGTCTCGCTCTCGTTGTGCGCGGGGACATCAAGAGACACATCCCGTGCGTCCAATCGCTGAAGCATTGAGTCGAGCTTGTTGGCTTCGATCCCGAGCTTGATGGACAACTGCTGCAGCATCACTGAGCGGTCGTGAATCACGTTAGACAGTTTGGCTCGCTCACGACGAAGCTGAAAAAACAACTTCGAACGCATGGCTCCCGAGCCTGAGCCGACGAGCGTCCACGAGCGAATCACGTAGTTTAGGATGTACGCGCGAATCCAGTACGCGGCGTAGGTAACAAAGCGAGTGCCCTTATCAGCATCAAACTTTTTCAGCGCGGTTGCGAGACCCACGTTGCCTTCAGCGATAAGGTCCGCCATGGGCAATCCATAACGCTTGTACTTGCGCGCCACTGCGATAACGAAGCGCAGATTGGCCTCGACCAAGCGCTCACCGGCTTGCATGTCACCGGCGCTATAGCGAACGGCAATTTCGTGCTCTTCTTCACGGCTCAATACCGAGATGGTGCGAACACGATCGAGAAAACCACCGACTGCGAGATCTGAATCAACCATTGAAAAACTGGCTCCTGTAGGTCAACTTCTGGACGAAGGGGGATATTCCAGAAGTACGTTTGTGAGCCTGTTTGGTAACTCCCCTTGCGTTACGTACCAGTGCGCGAACGGTAAAGTAATGTAAAGAGTGTGAAGCCCAGCCCCGGAGCCCGCTTGACGCAAATTCGCTGGCGTTTAGGGGGTTGCTGGGAGATTGGCGCGGATATTCTCAGGCATTGTGCCCGGCCCCGTGCTCGTGCCAGCAGGTGAGCCCGGGCGCGGCATGCTGCCGGGCATCGTCTCTCCACGCGCTTGCGCCGAGCGCATTTCATATTTGCTAGGACACTTGGCGATCACCTCGGTGGCCTCAAATAAGCCCGCGACCGTTAGGCGCCCTCGCACCGTCACCCCAATCCCCTCACGAAACGTGTCCGGAACAATCCCCACATAGTGCACCGGCATGGCTTGCCCGTTGCGCTCAATGCGAAACCGAAAATCGCTCGACCCCGCAGAGTTTTGCACTGAGCTGTTCTCGACCATCCCCTCCACACGCACCTCGCCGCGCTGATAGCGTGAGGGCTCAGCGAGCACTTCATCAACATATTTGCTATAAACCAACGCCCCTTGACCGGCTTTAAAAGTCGAGCCAATCACTCCCA
The DNA here is from genome assembly GCA_031386385.1 of Myxococcales bacterium. GTDB lineage: Bacteria > Myxococcota_A > Polyangia > Polyangiales > JANNCG01. The sequence goes on along the minus strand of JANNCG010000561.1, from coordinate 18,768 downwards.
CGACAACCACAATAATCGCCCCCATCACCATGGGGGTCCAGTTGAACCCACGTTTGACCACGGGACGGCGGTTCGCAGGAGGCGTGCTCACTGCAGGCGGGTCGTGTGAATCAATCTCGGCATCAACGCCGTCGTGAGGATCGTGGTCAGAAGAGGTTTTCGTCATAGGGCAAGCAACGATAGACTCTAGGGGATGAACTGCATCAGAGCAAGTGCCGCTTCAGAACGGACAGTGGTACTGTGGGCCTAACCTTTCATGGGTAAGCCGCAGCACCAGCACTCACCTCACAAAAGATACTGTCTTTTGCCTCTTATTTTGCTTCTGCAAAACGGCGGGTGTCATCGCGATCCTCCTTCGCGGTTTCGGCCCGGAGAGATTGTGCCAATTGATCCAGCCGGGCTTGCACGATTGCAAGCACGACAAGACGTGATGGATCGCCCACGAACGCCCACCATGCGTGTGCACTCAGTGGTCGCCATCGTCACGCCGGACCCCGAGCAGCTCACGGACCTCATTGGTTTCTCGCGGGCGTTTGAGCGTCGAGCGGTCGCCCTTGATGCATGGAGTCCCCGGGCGAGCATCTCGGGCATGCGCGTGCGAATGAGCTTTGGTCTCACGGGCGCGGCGCTGTTTTCAGTGATCAAAGAGCAGCTCTCACGACCGGGCAAAATCGAGCTCTACGCGCAAGTTCCCTGCACACCGCCGCCGATGGATACCACGCCTGAAGGGCAGCTTGCGCACTTCGCAGACCTTCGAGACCCCGCAGAGGGTCCGTACCTCTATGTCCCCGCGACACCCGCGCATAACGTCGCCCCGCTCGCGGATATGCTGAGCTTGGTGCAGTTGTACAGGGTTCCGTTGGGGATGAGGGTTTTGCATGGGCCTTTGCGTGCGGGGCAAGAGACCGCCCGTAGGACCTATTGCGTGCGCACTGACAACATCTTGCCGGCGCCCGAGGCGAGCAACTACCGAGCGACGCTGCACCCCTCCACCCTGGACTCAATGCTCGATGTTGAGCTGAGCGCTCGCGGGACCACGGCGTATCAAGCGTGGCTCTTTGGGCTCGGGCGACAGCCGTATTTGCGATTGCTCCTCGCGATTGACGGCGAGGTCATGGGGACCCTCAACGCGATCACTGGTGACGCAGGGGCGATGATTCATTTGCAGGTGATTCCAAACGCGCGACTCGGGAGCATTAGTCCTGAGTTGGTGGGTGCGTTGTGGCAGAGCGGGCCGCTCAATGTACAGTTTGTGCTGAGTGACGAACAAGCACCCATCGCATAGTTAGATTGGCAAGCGTTTTCTCGCGAGATCGCGATTGACGATCCTACGGTAAAGAATGCTAGCCTTCTCTCTGTGACGATCGATTTAAGACTTGTTCGTTGTGAGGGCGGCGCGCCGTATTTAAATGGCTACCAGCTCGACGCGGCACAGTTGCTCAACGCGACGGACCTGTTGCGCGTGTCGAAGAATCAGATCGCGATCGATCGTGAAGCGCAACTTGGGCTCGGCGATTGTCTATATTTTTACGTCGGTCATGCGTGTCCGGCGTTTGGACCGATGGTGTTTGTCTTCGATGACTCGATCATTCAAAACGGTGACACGGGGAGCGTGACCGACTTCGATACTGGTGGTCTCGTTGATTATGTCTGGTTCACCCCCACGATGAGCAGAGCAGACAAAGTTCAGTGGGCAACACAACGAATAGCCGCCGTCGCGCAATGGCGAACGGTCGTCGTAAACCATCTAGCAAATTTTCAGGAAGGCTGGTCGTCTTATGTTGGAGGAGCGAGACCCACTACAATGGACGTTGAAGGACGATTTCAGCACCCAAACAACGAGCGCCGAGCTTGGACGGTTGAGATTCAATTGCTCCGCGATCACCCCATCAGAACGGGGCTTTTACGCATACAACTTCGCGAAGATGCAATGAGCGCTCTGAGACAGGCGCTGCGGAATGCCCCATCACATCCGAATGCCGCGTTTTGGCGCGCCGAACTTACAAGTCAGCGAGTCCGCTCAAGCCAAACACCACACGAAGACGTAGAAGCCGCAATGGTGGGAGGTTCGTTGTGAGTTCGACACGCAAAATCGTCGGTGCAGATGGCGTACCATTCTCCAACTCATGTGGAATTCTTCATGCGATTATGTCTGAGAAGCCAGACAGCAAGACCGTCACTGTAATGAGAGCGCCACCCAGAAAAATTTCTCGCAACGAGTTTGATCAACTCGTGCAAGACAAGTTGGTGTTGAGCTTCGAAACACCACACACCTGCGACCAAAACTCGCCCTTGATTGCGTATATAAGTAATATTGATTCCGAGCCATTTTTTCGATTGGGCTTTCCGGTCTTTCCTCTCCCCATGGTTGTTGAAGCGTTTTTCTATAGTCGACGTCGGCTTCGTATTCGTCACGAAAACACATTGCTTTGGAGCACTACGCGGGACGATGCAAAGGATGTTTTTCGAATTTTTTGCGATGGTCTTTTGATGAGCATCACACATTCACTGTCAGAACAGCAACGGTCCGACGAGCGTGACAGTTCTCTCGTTTTCGCTGCAAATTTCGCGTACAGCGCTTCATCCGTGGTGAATGAGCCAGACCAGCGCGAGCGAGTTTTTGCGACGCTCTTAGCACTCGCCAAACTGAAGATTGGGACCGCTACCATTGAATCCATTGAGTTTGATTTGAACCTCGACAAGTTCGCGAATGACCGCCTCGCGCGTATTCACGAAAAGGCATTAGCCCTGACGAACCGACGCAAGTCTGCGGCATGACGCGATCCATGACAACGCACAGCCCACATTCAACCTTGCGAATTCAGCACAACGCACTAGCTCTTCTATCCACTAGAGCACGCCCCCTATGATCGATCTGTACACCGCTGAGACACCCAATGGGCACAAGGTCTCAATCGCCCTCGAAGAGATGGGGCTGCCCTATCAAGTGCATCACTTGAGCTTCAAAAAAAACGAGCAGAAAGATCCGTCGTTTCTCGCGATCAACCCCAACGGGCGGATCCCCGCGATTGTGGATGATGGGTTCGCGGTGTTTGAATCGGGCGCGATTCTGATCTACCTCGCAGAGAAGACTGCTCAGTTTTTGCCAACGGACGTTCAGGGTCGCTCGAAGGTGCTTCAGTGGCTTATGTTTCAGATGGGTGGGATTGGCCCGATGATGGGACAGGCGAACGTATTTTTTAGGTATTTTCCCGAGAAAATCCAGCCCGCGATTGACCGTTATCAAGCAGAGAGCAAGCGGCTGTTCTCAGTGCTCAACCAAGCGTTGAGTGAGCGTGAGTTTATCGCCGGAGAGTACTCGATCGCCGACATGGCGACCTGGCCGTGGGTGCGGATGTACGAGTGGTCCGGTGTACCCATTGATGACTTTGCGCACGTTCAACGGTGGCTCGCCGCAGTGGCGGCAAGACCCGCTGTGCAGCGCGGCGTCAAAGTGCCAAGCGATCCGCTCGCGACCATGCTTGAGCGCGACAAAGCCAAGCTGATTGAGACCGCGCAGCAGATGCTGGTGACGGGCAAGAGTTGAGCGTGGTGAGTGGCGTTTGTGGCCGAGTGCCGGCCACAAGTGGCCGAGTGCCGGCCGTTAAAGTTGATCACATGCGACACATTTGTGGCTTTATGGCCACTGAGCAAGGGATAGTGGCGCCACGATGACGCATGCGTTTGTGCGCTTTCGGCTTCCCAACGGGTCGAGTGTGGATCTCGCTCAAGGCGATATTGTGGGGCGCCTCAAAAGCGCAGCGTTGAACATTGACGATCCCCGCGTGTCCGAAGCGCACGCTATGGTGAGCCTTCGCCGGGGAGAACTCATGCTTATCTCGCTGCGACGAATGTTCGCAGTACGAGCAAAACCACTATCCGAAACGATCTTGCGCGAGGGGATGGTCATAGAGCTCGCAGAGCAAGTGTCGTTGCTCGTAGAAGAAGTGCATCAACCCGAGCACGTCTTGGGGATCAGCGTCGCTCAGCTTCAACGCAAGCTGCTTCCCTCCACCGCGAGCCTCACCCTCGGGCCACCTGCACAGCTGTCGAGTCGAGTTGAACCCGGCGCGGATCTTCACATTTGGTGGACCGGGGCAGAATGGCACGCCAAGTCGCCACAGGGTCCGGTGGTCATTGTTGAGGCCGGGACGGTCTTGATGGCCGGCGCCAACGCAACACCTGTTCGATTTGAGCTCGTTGAAAACGACAGCAGCGCGACGACCCTCGGCGCGATTGGCTCAAAAGCGACACCCATGCATCTGATCGCTTGGTATGACACCGTTGAGATTCATCGTGAAAATTGCCCAGCGGTTACCATTGGAGGCGTGGGCGCTCGGCTGCTCAGTGAGCTGGTTGCGGTTGAAGCCCCAAGCGAGTGGCACGTCATCGCGAGAGAGCTTTGGAAGGATCCCACAGAGCCCGATGAGCTTCGACATCGGTGGGACGTCACGCTCACGCGGTTGCGCGCAAAGCTCAAAGAGGCTGGGGTTCGCGCCGATCTGATTCGATCTACCGGTGGGGGGTTGGTGCAATTGGTGCGCTATCCCAGCGATCGCTTGGACGATCGTCGCTAACCAACAACGAAGCTACATGAGCAATGCAATCACTGACGTAGAGTAAGTCCCAGTGTATGGCGTCCATCGTGCGCCTCGCAACACGCCCTCAATGCATACAACTTCTGAGGGACTCCCGCGATCGTCTGCGCGAGAAGGATGCCACTCAATTCGCAAGATGTTTCCCAGAGGATTGACGTAGACGTCGACGGCTACTACTTGTTGACCTAACGTGTGCTGAGAGTAGTCCATACAGCGCCGAAGCCCAGGCTCAATCTGTGGAGCAACGTCGCGCGTAGTCTCAGCCAGGTTCTGCCCACCGTACGAAAAAGACAGCTCGCTATACAGCCCCCGGAGCGAGGGCTGCTCGGGGGCTTGCGTCAAGCGCGGGACCGATATCGGTCTGGGTTGAGCGTTGCGTTGCCGATAACGAACGAGCGCAATCTGTCCCATCAGCCCGGCCACGAGCGTGACAATCACCAGCAATAATACTGCACCAAATGTGCGTGAACGAGCGCGGGTGTGCGGTGCCACGTTCGACTTGCTGTTCGTTTGAATGGGTGTTTCGCGATGCGTCAGGGAGCCCGCACGTGAGGCATCTTCGTCGTGTGTGATCGTTTGCGTATGAGAGGCAACCTCTTTGGCTGCTGATCCGTGCGATCCGTGCGATCCGTAGCCTCCATAGCCTCCATAAGAGCTCTCGAGATCTTGCGGCGACTCGATCTGCACAGAACCGAGGCACCGAGCAAGCAAGGCCGCCGCCGTACGGGCGCTACTTGGACGCCTGACGGGATCCCGCGCAAGAAGCGTCTGCAAAATCACGCGTAGTTCTGGAGGCGCTGTCGCAGGCCATCCGTGAATCGCCACGCCATCGCTGATCTCCGTCAACGGTGGATGGTCTTTGCCCAAGAGCATCTTGGCGAGGACCACACCCAGAGAGTACAGATCGGCGGCTTCGTTGACAGGCTCTCCTGCGAGCTGCTCTGGGGCCATGTAAGAGGGAGTGCCGACGATGGTCCCAGTCCACGTGAGGGGAGATGGCTCTGGATCGAGGGTGAGTTTTGCCACCCCGAGATCGATCACTTTTATGCGTTCACGGTCTCCCTCGCGCACAAGAACAAGGTTGCTCGGTTTGATATCCCTGTGAACAATCCCTGCGTTATGGAGGACCTGCAACGCTTCGAGAACATCGACGGCAATTTGCACTGCGCGAGTCCAATGAACTCCGCCGCCTTGCGCTAAGAGAGACTCCAACGTGGGGCCGTCCAAGAGCTCAAGGACAAAAAACATGGGCTCGCTCTCAAGCGAGACGTCATAGATGGTGACAAGTGAGGGATGTTTTACCTGCGCCATCGCGAGCGCTTCACGTCGAAATCGCGCAAGCGAAACCGGATCTAAGAGAAATTCAGAGCGCACCACTTTAATCGCAACACGCCGGTGAAGCTGCTCGTCTTCACCCTCAAACACCGCGCCCATTCCTCCACGCGCGAGCGAGGCCACAACGCGATAGCGTCCAGCAAGCTTGGTTCCGACTAGCTCATCAAGCTTCATTCTCTGTGGTCAGAGACTCGTACCACAACTCACCGGCGCCGTGCAGCAGGACTGCGCCCAGCGTCAGCTCGGGGAGCGGTTGCTAGGGTTGCTGATGAGGGGGAGTCTGCGAGAGAAATACCAATGTAAGAGATCAAGGCACCAGCGGGTGTCGGCCTCACTTCTGTTGGGTACCCGAGCACTTCATTGGTGCCACGGGTGGCACGCAAAAATGTTCCCACCTGGACTGCGCTGGCGAGCTCTGCCGGGATCGCCACCGGCGGCGAAGTAGCATCCTCCATCACGTGCCCGACGACCACACACAGCTGTTCGTACTCAACGGTCCCATCGCGGTTGATCCGCGAGATTCGGTTGCTGCGCGTACAGTTAAACGTCGGCACCCGCACTTGCTCTTGTCGATACGTCACGTGAACTCGGTCACCCTCTCGACGCAGCGATCCAACGGTCCCGCGACACTCTGTCGAGGACTGCATGTTGGCGCCCGTGAGCCAGTCGTCTTCAAACTGCACGGCGTTGCCCACGTTCATCTCGCGAGCGATCAACACAAACCTTGGGTCAGCCTCTTGGGCTTGCGCCACCGCGCGGACGACTGCTTGGATGGACGCCAGTCGAGCGCCGCGCTGCAGGGTTGCGTTGACAATGAGGCGGGCAAAAACAGTCGAGTGAGCAGCGGTGCCAACCTCGCGTTCACAGCGATACAAAGCCGCTCCAAGCAGATGCCCGACTGGTCGAGAGAACAGCGCTTCCACATCTTGCTGCGTCCGAACACCTGCCCGCGCGGCATACTGTGCAAACGCGTTTCGGAGTGGAGCGACGCACCCTTCAAACCCCGTACGATTGTGCTCCAAAACGGATTGCTCAACAGCCCATGCACGCTGAACACCCTCTGCGTTCGCCGCTGTCTCCTGCCGCCACGCGTCACGGGCAGCATCCGGAACCGCGTCGAGCAACGGCGCGATCGCTGCATTTCGCCCCGCCTCTGCGTGCCACGCTGCGCCCACTGCACGCGAGAACATCTTGATCCGTGACAGGTTCATCATGGCCCACGCTTGTGCGTCTGGAGGCAGACCTGTCTGCGTTAGCTCGCGTCTGGCGGCGTTGAGATCAAGCGATGCGACGTCGTCTCGCACAGCGATCCATTTGAGCAGTTCTCCTCCCTGAATCCGGACCGTCACCTCACGTTCGTCCCAACCGCGAAGGAGGGTCATCTGCAAGCGCAACCCCGCGAGGATCAATCCGCCGCGAACTAACTGCGGTAGCGGGTCACGCTCTGCCGGCCCGCGGTCAAACCAATACACAAGCTCGTCTACCGGGAGCAGAGGCGCTGAGTCACACACCAGCGATCGCAACAGGTCCGCGCGCAGCCGCTCGTGATGAAGCCCTGTAGGGACGTTTGGCGCAAAGGAGCCACATTCGACGGTGTATCCCCGACCGGTTTGCGCCAGGGCTCCGTGCAGAATCTGATCGATGGTGGGGTCATCAAGGTCGGTCGTGTTGACAATCACCTGTCGCCAGGCCTGAATCCAGTCACGCATTGCGGGGTCGCTCCCATGAGCACAGCTGATCTTAGCGACCGCGATAAATCCCGTCGGAACAGTAAATCCAGGCGCCTGTTCGCGGGTGCTTGCGCGGTACAGGTTCATCACTGTGCGCAAGTAGTTCACCCGAAGTTGGTTAGAGCGAAGTGGCGCAACTGTTGCTCCCGCGCAAAATGTTGGCGCAGTGACGGTGGCTGTTCGTCGGCCAGGCAACGGAGCCACCCGCAACTCTGCGGGCATGGGCTCTACCTGTGCGCTCGCAACACTTGAATACACGCTGGTAGCCGCGACAAGCATAAGTGAAACCGCTGGGGATATAGCTGGTGAATTTCGTTTTGAGCGCATGAGAGATAACTCCGTTCAGATGGCAAGGATCGCGCTAGAGATGACCCAAGCGCGGCCGACCGCAGCACACCCCGTTTCAACAACACGGTTCGATGTGAACAACTGCAATGGACAACTGATCGTACGTAGCTGCCATCACAATGGCCTCTCGCAACAGACCGTTGTGAGAGGTGTGTGAGATCACCATTTTAGGTCTCCAGTGGCGTTAGTGGCCGAGTGTCGGCCACTTGTGGCTGAGTGTCGGCCACTTGTGGCTGGGCGATTTTTAGTACCAAACCAAGTGTAAGTATTGCGATCGTGCCGCGTTAGCCCTTCGCGACCCCCACTTTTGCCGCTCAAACTCTCTGATCTCTCGCTCTCTCTCGGTGCAATCGCTGGGGGTCGCGCTGTACTATCGACTCGACGCGACACAACACGAACCAACCACGCAAGTGACCCACCTATGACCCAAAAAGCACCTTTTGTTCGAGCACTGCTGTGCTCCACTCTCGCTGCAACGTGCTTCGTCGCACCCATTGATTCTGAGGCATTTTGCGGATTTTACGTCGCTGCGGGTGGTGATCGCTTGCTCAACAACGCCACACAGGTAGTGTTGATGCGATCAGGCCAGCGCACGGTTTTATCCATGATGAACCAATACGAAGGCCCACCGGAGAACTTCGCGATGGTGGTTCCGGTGCCGATCGTTTTGCAGCAAGAGAACGTTCGTACGCTTGAGCCTGCGCTCTTTGCGCACATTGAGCAGCTCACCGCGCCGCGGTTGGTTGAATACTGGGAGCAAGACCCCTGCTATGTCGAACCACCGCAACCAAGCTACAGCGAAGGTATGGCCGCCGGCCTTACGCCTTCATCACAGTCGGCTCCCCGCGATGAAGAGCACGGAGTCCGAATTGAAGCTCGGTTCACGGTGGGTGAGTATAATATATTAGTACTGTCAGCAACGCAGTCATCGGGGCTTGAGACGTGGCTGCACGACAACCACTATAACATCCCTCAAGGCGCAGCAGCAGCGCTCGCTCCGTATGTCCGCGATGGGATGAAGTTTTTCGTTGCTCGTATTGACATTGCGCGCGCACACAGACTGCCCAGTGGCCGAGCGCGGCTCTCTCCCCTGCGTTTTCACTACGATACACCTGAGTTTCGCCTGCCGGTTCGCTTAGGGCTGCTCAACGCTCCGGCCAACCAAGAGCTCGTCGTCTATGTGTTGCATCCAAACAATCGCTTCGAGGTCGCCAACCTGCCCAACGTGTTTATCCCCACCAACTTGGATGTGACAGAGCGGGTGAAGCAAAACTTTCCGAGCTTCTACAACCGCTTGTTTGACGCCACGATGGAGCGCGCCAACAACCGCGCGGTGATCACAGAGTATGCTTGGACCACGCAGGGCTGCGATCCGTGTACCGGTGAAGTCCTCAACGCGAGTGAGCTTGCGACTTTGGGCGCCGACGTGATCAACGACAGCGGTTATCACACCGGGATGACCGTCACTCGCTTGCACACTCGCTACAGCGCAGAGACCCTCACAGACGACCTGGTGTTTCGCGAAGCGCCCAACGCAACGGGTGGCCGTGAGGTCACCGTGGACGCCAACGGAGGACTTGAGCGCGGAGGTCGTGTGGATGCCAATGGACCAAACAATTTTCAGGCCCGGTACGCTATTCGTCACCCGTGGACAGGAGCGACTCAGTGTGCAAATCCAGTGCGTGGACGCTGGGGCGGACCACCAGGAGGGCAAGCTCCGCAGCCCGTTGCTGCGAAGGATCTCGCCGAGACACCTCGCGCCTCCATCTCGTTGAGCGAGGGCTTGGTAAGCAACGTCACTGAGTTAGGGATCAGCAACGGAAGCATCCCTGGACGAGTCACCGCGCTGTCGCCAAATCGCGCCTCACGGGGCTGTTTGTGTAGCGTTCCGACTGGGACGGGCAACGACACTGGGCTGCTGGCGCGTTGTGCATTGGGAGCTGCCATCGCGTGTGGCGTGGTACTTAGCGCCCGCTCAAACCGTCGGCGCAGCCGGCGAAAAGCATTGAAAAAATAATTATCTCTAAGCGATATCACTATCGCGAGAAGCACAATAATCGCGGCGCTCTTTATTCAATCTTGCATGCCTCGGCCGCAGACAATCGCTCTCCCCGCGGAAAAAGCTGCGATTTGTCTCCGTGACCCAAACGCACCAACAGCTGCGAGCGATAACGCCCATCTGCAAAAAACGCTGCGTCCACCTTGGCTTTGTCAAACCCACCCATCGGACCGCAGTCCAACCCGAGCGCCCGTGCGGCGAGCATAAAGTACCCTGCTTGCAGCGAACCATTCTGCGCGAGCATCCACTGCTGCGCCGCCTCAGGCATCGCCGCATAGCCCTCGGCAAAGTTTGCCCAGTGCGGAAACAACCGGGGCATAAACTCACCAAACTTTGTATCCACCGCCAAAATGGCAGTCGCCGGTGCAGCCAATGTCTTCGCAACGTTGCCCTTATCGAGCGCCGGCTCAAGCTTCTTTTTCGCCTCATCGCTCTTGATAAAGACGACTCGCAGGGGTTGACAGTTGGCTGCAGTGGGAGCCATCCGCGCAAGCTCATAGATGCGCAAAAGCAGGGCGTCTTCTACCGGAGTGGGCAACAGCACTTGGTATGTGCGTGCTTCGAGAAAGAGCAGATCCAGAGAGTGTTGATCGAGGGTCGTCATGATGTGTATCGAGAGACCATAATCGGATTGATCCTAGCGAACAAGCACGCACTCAGGACAGACGAACCGCGTGCGAAAGTTTAGGGCTGATCCACTGCACAAAAGACTCTGCCAACTTGCCACTGATCCCGCGTACGGTAAGCTCAGTGAACTCTTGCTTGAGGGCAAACCGTGCTGCTTCGTCGAAGCTCCACTGTGGATGGTACGAGATCTCGTCCCAGTACCGTGCGTCCCGGGGGAGCAGATCATTGCTAAATCCTAAGACCAGCTCACGGGCCAGGTGAAAATCTGTTCGAGCCACAAGTCTCAGCCACCACGATGAGACAGAGACACTTAAAAATGGGACTTTCAACGCCACAACCCTGCGGCCTCGAAGCGCCGCGAGCCTGCGCATGATATCCGCGCCGCTCAACACTTCGGGCCCGGGAATATCATACCATTCGCTCTTGCTCAGCGGCACAGAAAGCCCACGCACCAACGCAACAACCACGTCCTGCACGGCGATTGGACTGGTGCGCGACAACGTCCACTTCGGCAGCAACATCGCAGGAAGACGCAGCGTGATGTCTCGCACAATCTGCCACGACGCGCTGCCATACCCAACGATCATCGAAGCGCGAAGCTCAAGGGTTGGTACAGCCCCTGCGCGCAAGATTTCGCCAACATCCAGTCGACTTTTCAGATGCTCTGACGGGTTGCTCGCAGGGGCGACCCCGCCGAGGTACAGCACGCGCTTGCAGCCAGCCACCTCTGCTGCGGCGGCAAATTCGCTCGCCGATCGACGCTCTTTCGCTGCATAGTCTGCTTGATTTGCGCCCATCCCGTGGACCAAAAAGTAAGCGGCTTCGATCCCGAGCATCGCTCGCTCAACGTCCCCACGATCATAGACATCGCAGCGAACCCACTCGACACCTGGGATGACTGGAGCGCGCGAGACATTGCGGGTGGTGGCTCTGACCTGGTGCCCCGCTGCCAGAAGCGCGGGGATGAGCGCACTGCCCACAAAACCCGTCGCTCCAGTGACCAATATCAAACTCATAAACCTTTCGCGCGTTATAGCCGCTATGTAAGTGAACACTGAGGACAATCCACGGGGGTATCGCGTCGAAGGTGATTAAGTAAGTGTACTTAGGATGACGGCTTCGTCCGTAGGGAGTGTAAGGTTTGCGGCGTTCATGCGTTGACCTTCGACTGCTGGTCAGGTTGCCTCTATTCGCTCACAAACCCTATTTATGAACAAACCATCGTCTGTCATCCGCGCCATTTTGTGCACAACCGCCGCAGCGACTGCGCTCATATCGCCAGCATCTTCGCAGGCATTTTGTGGATTCTATGTCGCCGCAGGGGGTGATCGCCTACTCAACAATGCCACGCAGGTGGTGCTCATGCGGTCTGGTCAGCGCACGGTGTTGTCCATGATGAATCAGTACGAAGGGCCACCAGAAAACTTCGCGATGGTGGTTCCGGTGCCAATTGTGCTGCAGCAAGAGAACGTTCGTACGCTTGAGCCTGAGCTCTTTACACATCTTGAGCAACTGACCGCACCTCGCCTCGTCGAGTACTGGGAGCAAGACCCCTGCTATATCCCGCCGCCACAAGACGAGCCGATTGAGCCTACGGCGACGAGCTCCTCGATGGCTGAGATGGTCTCGACGGGAGACTCTAATACCGGCGTCCGAATCGAAGCGCGGTTCACCGTCGGCGAGTATAATATATTGGTTTTGTCGGCGACGCAGTCTTCGGGACTTGAGACGTGGCTTCACGACAACCACTACAACATCCCTCAAGGCGCCGCTGCGGCCCTCGCTCCATATGTACGAGATGGCATGAAGTTTTTCGTCGCCCGTATCGACATTGCGCGCACACACAGACTGCCGAGCGGACGAGTGCGGCTCTCTCCGCTGCGCTTTCACTACGATACGCCTGAGTTTCGCCTGCCCGTTCGCTTGGGGCTGCTGAACGCTCCGGCCAACCAAGAGCTCGTTGTATATGTCTTGCACCCCACAACACGATTTGAAGTCGCCAACCTCCCCAACGTGTTTATCCCGACTAACTTAGACGTGACAGAGCGCGTGAAGCAAAACTTTCCGAGCTTCTACAACCGCTTGTTTGACGCCACGATGCAGCATCACAACAACCGTGCGGTGATCACCGAGTACTCATGGACTACGCAAGGCTGCGATCCATGTACTGGAGAAGTGCTCAGCGAGAGTGAGCTGCAGACGCTCGGAGCGGACGTCACCAACACCGGCGGCAACTATCACGCCGGAATGAACATTACGCGTCTTCACACGCGCTACAGCGCTGAGACCCTTAGCGACGACTTGGTGTTTCGCGAGGCCTCCCCCGTTGTGGGTGGACGCGAAGACTCCGTCGATGCCAACGGAGCGCTGACGCACGATGGCCACGTAGATCCCAATGGGGCGAACACTTTTCAAGCGCGCTATGCTGTTCGTCACGCGTGGACAGGCCCCGTTTCGTGTGCAAATCCAGTGCGTGGACGCTGGGGTGGACCGCCAGGAGGCCAGGCGCCGCAGCCGGTCGCGGCCAAGGATCTGTCTGAGTCACCTCGCGAGTCCATCGCGCTCAGCGACGCATTGATCACCAGCGTCCCGGGGCTGGGACTCAGCAGCGCAACAGGCGCTGGTCACGCCGCCGCGTTGTCACCCGCGCGCGCATCCCGCGGCTGTCTGTGCAGTGTGCCTATTGGAAGCACGAGCAACGAGGGATTGTTCGCACGCTGTGCATTGGGAGCCGCCATCGCATGCGGCGTTGTACTCTCGGCCCGCTCAGGCCGTCGCCGTAGCGGGCGAAAATCGCAGGGCTAGCAGGTCTTCGAACGAGGGCACAATCACAGTGATTTTTCAGCATTTTCGCCAATTATCAACACGTCGACTCCTCGCGTGGTTGCTGCTCTGCTTGGTGTTTGTTGCCACCTGTTCACGTCCAACAAGACACATCCCATTAGGCTCGTCGACTCATCGCGACAACAAGCCCCCGGCGATTGGCGAAGGTACTATTCCCTTCGCGCTTGCACCCTACGTGGCACAGCTCACGGACCGGACGCTTCACAGAAACTCGCCCGCCAACGCGCAAGAACGAAACCGACGGACACTGCCCACAGACACGTTCACCGCGCTCGATCAGTGCTCAGTGTGCCACGCGGATGTGTTTGAGCAGTGGTCTCGCAGCGCGCACAGGTTTTCGTCCATGGACAACGCGATCTATGCGCCCTCGTTTGAGCAAGCCCGTGTCGATCGATCCATCCCCGGGACACGCTTCTGCGGTGGCTGCCACGACCCCGCCCTCTTGTTCGCAGGAGACATCAACGGAGCGCCCATCCCTCGCACCCACGAGCGAGCATCGCTCGGTGTCGGCTGTGTCCTTTGTCACTCCGTTGAGCGCCTCCATGACCGCACAGGCAACGGGGGATATGTGCTCAATCCAGAGCCAATTACCCAGACGATTCCCACACAAAATGCGGATCATACCTTCACGGGTGTACCCGCTCATCGCGCGCGTGTGATCAACGACACGGTGCGCTCAGCCGAGCTGTGCGGGACGTGTCACAAAGTCGGGCTCGTTGAGTTTGTCACGCACGGTCCATGGCTTCGCGGACAAAACGAATTTGATTCGTGGCAGCAGAGCGCATACAACCAAAACGACCCCACACGATACGATCCCTCTGTCGCTCGCGCTGAGTGTATCGACTGCCACATGCCGCTTGAGCGGGCCACACGCAACGACGCTGCGGCGACCGACGGCATGGTGCGCTCTCACAGATTTTTGGGCGGACACACCGCACTCGCCGCGCTCAATCACGATGACGACACCGTGCAACGGCAGCAGAGGTTTCTGCAAAATGCCCTGCGAATTGACGTTTTTCGATCCCCAGACATCAACGGAGATGGCGCCGTCGTGCTGGACCAAGCGCCGCTGTGCCCCGGCGAGCACGTGAAGCTTGACGTGGTCCTCGTCAACGATCGCGTGGGCCACAGCTTTCCAGCCGGAACCGCCGACGTAGCGGACGTCTGGATCGAGCTCAAGATCACCGATGCAACCGAGCGCGTAGTCCTGCAGTCTGGGCTCACCTCACCGACGCAACCGACAGATCCTGACGCACATTTTTTGCTCGTGCGACCCATTGATGAAAATGGGATTCCTGCGGTGATGCGGGACCCACATCGGTATCGGGCGCAAGCGTACGACACGACGATTCCTGCCCGTGCTTCTCGTGTGATTCGCTACGAGGGCGAGCTCCCCGCGGACCTCGTTCGGCCACTTCGAGTCACCGCCCGACTGCTTCATCGTCGCATCTCTGATCCCTATTGGTCACGGATTTGCCAAGAACTTCAGCGCACCGAGCACCGCAACTGCCCCGAGCGACCCATCACCGAGGTGGCTCTTTGGGACTCGAGCGCAGGGTTTTCACAGCGCACCACGACCATGTCACGCTGGCAGCGCTACTACGACCACGGACGTGCGCTGGCTGAGTACCAAGTGCAAGAGCGTGTCGGCGAGGCACGGGGCTCTCTCGAAATAGCGCGAAATTCGCAGGCAGACCTGCCATCTAGGTCTCCGGCCCCGTTAATCGAGCTTGCACGTATCGCGCTTCGGCAGAGCCGTGTTGAGGACGCTCACGGGCTGCTCAACACCGCGCAACAGATGGACCCGCGAAGTGTGGTGCCCGATTATCTCAGGGCGCTCGCGAGCGCGGACGTGTGGCATTTTTCGGACACCATCGCGCCGCTGTTTCGTGTGCGCGCAGCACTGCCGCAGCACCCTAGAACCATTGAGCTTCTCGCCAATGCGCTGGGGCTTGAGGGCCGTCACCAAGAGGCCCTGTCGCTGGTCTTTCAGGGCCTCAACATTGATCCAGAGCGCCCACAGTTGCTCAACCTTATGGCCATGGAGCTTCGCTCACTCAACGCTGAGAGCGAGGCCGTCTCAGCCCGAGAGGCCTATGAGCGACACCGGTTTCACGATGGGGTCCCGAGACTGCGCTCGAAGTGCAAACGCGATGTCCCTCGGTGCCAGCGAGAGAGCGAACCTGTTCACACTCACCCGTTAACGCCTGCACACATCCATTGACAGCGGCTGCCTTCCATCGGTACAGACTTGTGGAATAGTTCCCCGATGATTGAATACGACGCCCATAAGTGGAGCCACCATCTGCTCGATATCCGTGGATCCATGGTTCGCGAGATTATTTCTCGCGTCTTTATGGTCACCGTGTGGGCTGTGTTTGTGGGGATATTCGACGAGTATTTCATTCACAAAACGGTGCCCTCCACGGTCCACGGTCTGGTTGGCACCGCGCTCGGACTGCTCTTGGTCTTTCGCACCAACGCTTCGTATGATCGGTTTTGGGAGGGCCGCAAGCTCTGGGGTGGGATCGTGAACGAGACACGCAACCTCGCACGACTCTCTCGCACGCTTATCGCGCCGAAAGCGCCAAAAATTCACTCGCAGATCATCCAATGGACCGTCACCTGGGTGTTTGTTTCGATGCACAATCTTCGAGGCAAAAAGGACATCGGGCCGCTCAAGAGCATCCTACCACCCGAGCAGGTGAAGCAAGCACTCGAAGCCAATCACTCTCCACTGTGGATCGCGATCCGCATCTCAGAGTTGATCAACGAAGCGCGAACTCTCGGAGTGATTGACTCAGTCCAAGCGCAGAGCATCGACGCAAACACGCAACAGCTTATAGATTATATCGGAGGCTGTGAGAGGATCGTTAAGACGCCCCTACCCTTTGCGTACGTTGTCCACCTTCGCCGAGCGATGCTGCTTTACACCTTTACTCTTCCCATCGCGCTGCTCAAAGAGTTTGGCTGGGCAATGGTGCCAGCAGTATTTATCGTTGCGTACATCTTCTTTGGAATCGAAGAGATCGGCGTGCAAATCGAAGAGCCCTTCGGTCATGACGAAAACGATCTGCCGCTTGAGCGCATCTGCGCAACGATCGAAAACAACCTGTCATCACTCGCTGAAAACGAGCCGTTCACCGGTCGATTGACCATGGACGACACAAACAACCCCCTCAGTATTGTCTAAAACCGACCACTGTGCGGACACTCAGGGAGGGCTAGCAGGGGGTTAGATACGCTCGCGCAAGCGGTCGATCAAGCGCTGCATGGTGGCGCGGGTGCCGAGCTTTCCGCCCACGTCTTTGGTGCATTCTAGTGAGCAAATTCCCTCGCGAACACAGTCTTCGATGGCGGTCTCGATACCGTCAAATCCAAGCGAGGTGAGCATCATCCCCACGGTCAGCGCGCTCGCAAATGGATTGGCGACGTCTTTGCCTGCGAGCGGAGGAGCGCTCCCGTGGACCGGCTCAAACAATCCAGGCTGTCCTCGCACGGGGTTGAGGTTGGCGCTTGGGGCCATCCCGAGGCCACCCTGAAGCGCAGCCCCGAGGTCCGTGACGATGTCGCCAAACAGGTTGTTGGTCACAACGACCTGAATATTCTCAGGCTCTTGAATCATGTACAGGCACAGTGCATCCACATACACGTGCTTGGCTTCAATCCCGGGATACTCTGCGGCGATCTCAAAAAACGCGCGGTACCACAGCTCGTGCGCGTGCTTCATCGCGTTGGACTTGTCCGCCATGTGCACACGAGTCTTCTTGTTGTGCTTCGCAAACTCAAACGCCGCACGGATGATTCGCTCGACACCCTTGCGAGTGTTGATGTCTTCGTTGATCGCGATCTCGTCCGGTGTGCCACGCCGCACCTGTCCACCGACGCCAACGTATACGCCCTCAGTGTTCTCACGAAAGACCGTAAAGTTGATGTCTTCAGCGCGCTTGCTCTTCAACGGACATAGGCGATCTTCGAGGCATTTTACAGGGCGAATGTTCGCGTACAGCTCAAGCCCAAAGCGAAAGCCAAACAAAATGTCACGCGCATGTTCAAGCCCCGGAACCCGCGGATCCCCCATCGCTCCGAGCAACACCGCTGAACAATGGTCGCGCACCTCGGCGAACACTTCTCTCGGCAGCGTCGTCCCATCTTTGAGATAGCGCTCTGCGCCTAGGTCGAGATGCCAAAGCGAAAGCCCCAACGGTCGTCGCGCATCAATGGCCTCGAGCAGCAAAACTGCCTCGCGGATCACATCGACGCCGATTCCGTCGCCAGGTATGATGGCGATACGCTTGAGTTTCTTTGACTGGCTCTCGGGCTGTGTCTCGGGCTGCATGGTGAGTGCGCTTATAACGCAATTTGCACCTACCGAACATTCGCGCCTGCGGGTCGATGAAAAAAAGCTATCGAGTGTTCAATAAAATTCACGCGGTTGGACAGAGATCTTGTTGACACCAATAGCCAACGAATGAAACGCTTCAACCTGTATGCGGGTCATTGCTGCCGGCAATAGCGACGTCGGTCTTCAACGTGATCACAACGAGGATAGCTTTGTTCTCCTCGAACAACATGGGCTCTATGTCGTAGCCGATGGTATGGGCGGCCACAGTGCCGGTGACGTTGCAAGCCGCCTCGCTACTTCCACTATTACCGAGTTTTTTAACACCACTGCGCGTGAAGATGCCACCTGGCCGTTTCACTACGACCCCACGCTTTCAGCCGAAGAGAACCGGCTGATTACGGGCATCAAGATCGCCAACAAGAGCATCTACGAGGCCGGAGTTCGTTCGCGCGAGTCACGGCGGATGGGCACCACGATCGTGGGGATGCTGTTCTCACCGTCTGCAAAGCGGATCTATATCGGTCACGTCGGAGACTCTCGCTGTTATCGCATCCGCGAGGGCGTGATTAGCCAACTGACTCAGGATCACTCACTCCTCAACGAGTGGCTCAAGGTGACGGCGTTGTCGCCTGATGCGCCGAAGGCCGAGGTTCCACGCAACGTGATCACCCGCGCACTCGGGATGAATGACGGCGTTCAGGTGGACGTGAGCATTGACGACCCCCAACTTGGGGACGTGTATGTTTTGTGTTCTGATGGGCTCTCTTCGATGATTTCAGACGAGAATATCCTCGAGATTGTCAAAACCAACCCGTTGCCCGAAGACTCTGTTCGTGTGTTGATCAACGCGGCCAACTAGCACGGCGGAGAAGACAACGTCAC
>JANNCG010000543.1:0-2621 GCA_031386385.1 Myxococcales bacterium | reverse complement strand
GGTGGGGCGGGGCTCTTTGTTCGCAACGAGGGCTTCACTCCCGTTCGTCTCGCGGCTCCGCTACGTGTGCTCTTTGCAGACACAGGCGAGCGCACCCCGACCAAAGAGACCGTCGCGGGAGTGGCCAAGCTTCGCGAGCGACGGCCCGAGGTCGTCGACAAGACCTGTGACGCCATCGGTGTTCTTGTCCGCAACGCCGTCCTGGCGCTTCAAGAAAACGATCTGCGCGCGTTAGGTCAACTGATGGACCTCAATCAAAACCTGTTGAGCTCGCTGATGGTGTCCACACCACGTACAGAAGAGCTCTGTGGACTCGCCCGAGATAACGGTGCTTATGGTGCAAAACTCACCGGCGGTGGTGGCGGCGGCTGCGTGATCGCCATCGCGCCCAACGATTGTTGTGAGCCCATACTATCTAGCTGGAAAAAAGCAGGATCAAGAGTGTTCTCGTCACTCATCACGGTTGAATGATCGCCGACGTTTTGTCACCTCAGGATGAGTTGTTGTGCACTGAAGTTGTTGCTGGCAGTGTGGACATCGGAAGATCCCATACATGGTAGCGATACGAGATGAAGGCGGCCGAATTGAAGTGGTGTGCGGCTCGATGTTTAGTGGCAAGACCGAAGAGCTCATTCGGCGGCTGCGACGTGCGATGTTTGGCCGACTGCGGGTGCAGGCATTTAAGCCCGCCATTGATCGTCGGTATCACGACACACAGATCGTGAGCCACGGAGCGATCTCGCTTGAGGCCGAAGTCGTGACGGACGCAAAGACGCTGCTTGACCGCGTACGTCCCGACACCGAGGTCGTGGGTATTGACGAGGTGCAGTTTTTTGGCGCTGAGTTAATCGCTGTTGTTGAGGCGCTCGCCGATCGCGGAGTGCGTGTGATTTGTGCGGGATTAGACCAGGACTATCGCGGCAAGCCGTTTGAGCCGGTTCCGCAGTTGTTGGCGATCGCTGAGGATGTCACGAAGTGCCACGCGGTTTGCACGGTGTGTGGCGGCTCTGCGAGTCGCTCTCAGCGCATCTTGGCGAAGACGGATGCCCGGATTCAGGTGGGGGCTGCAGAGGCGTACGAGGCTCGCTGCAGGCGATGCTTCGAAGATCCGGACAAGGCACAAGCGGTTCATCATCGAGCTGCGGTTTAGTGAGCGCTGCGGTGAGCCTGCCAGAGCGTGCGCAGGTGATTTCTCGCGCGAGCGCAGCGGTCGGACTCGTTGTGGGGCTTGCGCTTGCGTTTAACGACAGTGCGCCGTTTGTGCAAATTGATCTCATTGAGAAGCTGTTGCTGCTTGGACCATTGGTGGGGATTCCACTGGGGTTGTCCTTGGTTTGGCCGGGAGTGATCGGTGAGCGAGATCGCGCGCTGCTGAAATTTCTAAGTTTTGCGCAACCGTTGTTCGCGATCAGCGCGGTGTCCAGCGTGTATGCCTTGCGAGGACGCCCCGCTGCAGTGATCGCGCTCCCCTGGGTGCTCTTCACTTCGCTCGTCGGGCTGCTGGGTGCGTATCGATTGCTGCTGCGGTTGAAAGACGTATCACTCAGATCGCCTGCAAAAATAGCGATGGATCTCGCGTTGCTTTATCTGCCCATTGGCGGGGCTTGGCATTTGTTTGCGCGAGCGGGGATTCGGCCGCTGGGATTTGAAGACGCGATCGTGCGGTTGACCGCGGTGCATTTTCACTTCGCGGGATGGGTTGCGCCCTTGTTTGCATCGCGAGTTTTGTGGACGATTGAGTGCGCGCCGTTGTCTCAGCCGGTGCCTTCGTCCGTTCTGCGTGCCGCGCGTATTGGTGCTCTTGGTGCAGTGACCGGGCCCTTCATGGTGGCCATCGGAATCACCCTCTCGCAGGTCACCCCCTCGCGTGTGGTAGAGTTTTTGTCTGCAATATTACTGGCCATTTCGCTCTTGTGTTTGGGCTTTGCCACTGTCGCGATCACGGCTCTCTATGTGCGAACAAGCGCTGGACGTGGACTGCTGCGCGCATCAAGCCTCACCCTCGCGCTCACGATGGTCCTCGCGGGACTTTATGCCACTGAGCGGTTGTTGCACGTTGAGTGGGTGACGATTCCGTGGATGGCGCGGTGGCATGGGATCGCGAATGCGGTGGGGTACGCGTTGTTTGGGCTCGCGGGCTGGGCGGTGGAAGACTCTTCGGCAAAGAGAGAGTAGACTTCGCGCGAGGCGAGAAAGTTCGCTTCGAAGAAAGTGTGCTCTCATGGCCAACGTCAAAAAGCGCGCCCCCAAAAAGGCGAGTAAAAAAGCAGCCGTTCGTAAGATCTCTGGCACGACAAAGCCGGTGTCAAAGTCGTCGAGCGAGCGGAGTTTTCGAGAGTTATTGCTCGAGCACTTTGGTGCTGATCCCATTGGGCTCGCGCTCGTCTCGGACGAGTATTCTGGCACCGACCACGTGAATGTGCAGCGCTCGTTGGATGCTTGGTTGGCAGAACCGGGACGATCACACACTGCGGTGGGTGTGCAGTCTCCTCCATACGCTGCGGCAGAGTTCGAAGAGCTCGCGCTTGAGCCAGATCCTCAGCGGGGCTCGCCACGGCAAGGGCCCGTGAAGCAGATTCGCTATGAGCTTCCTGGGCCTCTGGTTGTGGCTGCGTATGACA
>JANNCG010000511.1:0-5770 GCA_031386385.1 Myxococcales bacterium | reverse complement strand
TCCATCACCGCGCACAAGATGTATGGCCCCAAAGGGGTTGGAGCGTTGTATGTGCGCCGAAGCAAGCCGCGTGTTCGTTTGACCGCCCTGATGGATGGCGGCGGGCATGAGCGTGGGTATCGGTCTGGGACGCTGAATGTTCCTGGGATTGTGGCGATGGGCAAGGCTGCAGAGCTGTGCCGACTTGAGTGGAAAGAAGAGGCCACGCGTGTCACTGCCCTCCGCGATCGGCTTCATCACTTGATCACCTCGCAGCTCGATGAGACGTACATCAACGGTCCATGGCCAGCACAAACACCGGACGGACGGCTGCGTCGGTTGCCCAACAACCTCAACATCTCGTTTGCCTACGTTGAGGGTGAGTCCATCCTGATGTCGCTCAAGTCCGTGAGCGTCTCATCGGGCTCTGCGTGCACCAGCGCGAGCCTCGAGCCATCGTATGTCCTTCGGGCCATCGGCGTTGAAGAAGAGCTCGCTCACACGAGTATTCGCTTTGGACTCGGGCGGTTTACCACCGAAGAAGAGGTCGATTATGCGGCCAATATTACGGTCCAAAGTATCAAGCGCCTCCGCGATTTGTCTCCGTTGTACGAGATGGCCAAAGAGGGCATCGATCTCAAATCCATCGCTTGGACCCCCCACTAAACCTCACCCGCTCAGCAACACGCCGAGACAACATTTTTCAGACAACCTCACAGAAAAGACACCATGGCATACAGCGATAAAGTTATTGAGCACTACGAAAACCCACGCAATGTTGGCACCCTCGACAAGGCCGACGACTCTGTTGGCACCGGGCTCGTCGGCGCTCCCGCCTGCGGCGACGTGATGCGCTTGCAGATCAAAGTGAACGAAAATGGCGTGATCGAAGACGCGAAGTTTAAGACCTTCGGCTGCGGGTCCGCGATCGCCTCAAGCTCACTGGCCACTGAGTGGATCAAAGGCAAGAGCATTGAAGAGGCCGCGCTGATTAAGAACGAGACCATCGCCAAAGAGCTCAATCTTCCACCCGTGAAGATCCACTGCTCGGTCCTCGCCGAGGACGCGATCAAGAGCGCCATTGACGACTTTCGCAAGAAGCAAGCAGCTAAACAAGCTGCAAAATCAGAGACGAATCGAACCGTAGAAAACGCATAGGTCATGAACGAGACAGCGCAACAACAAACCCCTTCGACCGACTCGGACACCGCACCACTGGTGGCGGATAGCGCGGCCACTTTGGATGCGTCGACAGAGCCAAAGATTAAGCTGACACCAAAGGCCATTTTTATGGCCAAGGACGCCCTCGCCAAGCGAGCGACTCCCAAAGCGGCGCTGCGTTTGGGTGTGAAGGGTGGCGGTTGCTCGGGCTTCTCGTACGTGATTGAGTTTGCCGACGCCAAGCGCACCAAAGACATTACTTATGTATTTGATGGGCTTGAGGTGGTGATTGATCCCAAGAGCTTGCTCTTGCTTGCCGGCTCCACGCTTGACTACGAAGTGAAGCTCATGCACCGCGGTTTTAAGTTTGTGAACCCACACGAGACAACAGGCTGCGGCTGCGGCGAAAGCTTCAATGTCTGATGCGTTTGAGCTGCTGAGCATTCCTCGCGCATTTGCGCAGGACATCTCGGCAGTTGAAAAGCGGTTTCGTGAGCTCTCGAAGACGTTTCACCCCGACCGACATAGCAACGCGACTCCGAGCGAACGCCGCGCGGCCGCTGGGCACACTGTCTCGCTCAACGAGGCGATGCGCGCGATAAAAGATCCCATGGCGCGGATTCAACAGCTCCTTACCCTCGTGGGTCGGCCGATTGAAGAGACCGCCCGAGCGGCGCCCTCGTTGCTCATGGAGATCATGGAGCTGCGCGAGCAGGCCGAAGACGCGCGCACAAACCCCTCACAGGTGGCGGTGGTTTTGCAGCAAATTACCAAGCGAATTGCCGATGAAGAGCTGGCTCTTCGCGTTTGTTTCGACGGGGCTCACTGGCCGCCCGCGCCCGAGCTCATCGATCCGGCCTACAACGCAGGGGTCCGGTTGAAATATCTTTATCGTTTGCGGGACGAACTGAACGAGTTCGAGTAAGAAGTCAGCATTTCGTATGGGACTGATTCAAATCTTTGATCCGACCGCGAAGCCAACCCCGATCGGGATTGACCTCGGTACCACCAACTCACTTGTCGCTTGGGTGTCTGACGGACAGCCACAAGCCATCTTGGACTGCGACAACGATCCGATGGTCCCAAGCGTGGTGGCGTACACCCGTGAGGGCGCGGTTTTGGTGGGCAAACTAGCTGTGAATATGCTCACAACGCACCCGCGCGAGACGTTGGTGAGCGTGAAGCGGTTTATGGGTCGGGGTGCCGATGACGCTGAGACAAAACGCGAGCATGGGTACACGTTTGCCCCCCAACGCGAGGGTGATTCAAACGTGGTGCGGTTTGTTGTGCACAACAAAGAGGTCACGCCCGTTGAGGCCTCTGCAGAGATTTTGCGAGCGCTAAAAACGCAGGCCGAAGAGAAGCTTCAGAAGGTGGGCGGAGCGGTGATCACGGTTCCGGCGTACTTTGATGAGGGGCAAAGGCAGGCGACCAAAGATGCCGCCAAGCTCGCGGGGATTGAGGTCCTGCGGCTTCTGAATGAGCCCACCGCCGCTGCCATTGCATACGGACTTGACCGCCAAAAAACCACCGGAACCTACGCGGTCTACGACCTTGGTGGAGGCACCTTTGACATCACTATTTTGTCCCTCGACGACGGCGTATTTCAAGTGCGCTCGACCGGCGGCGACTCGCAGCTCGGTGGCGACGATATGGACCGCGCTGTGGCAGAGCAGCTGATGAATGAGCACAATGTGCCTGCGGACAAGCAGCGCGCGGTGTGGCGAAGCGCTGTGGTCGAGGCCAAGCGAGTCAAGCACGAGCTGACAGAGCAAGATGAAGCGACGTACGCGCTGGATGCGCATGGTGTTGCGTTTTCAACCCAGCTCACTCGCGCTCGGTTTGATCAGCTCATTGGACCGGTGGTTGAGCGATCGGGACCTTCTTGTCGTCGCGCGCTCAAAGATGCTGGAATTTTACCCGCAGATCTCGACGGAGTGGTCTTGGTGGGCGGCTCGACAAGGGTGCCGTTGGTGCGCTCGTTTGTCGAAAAAATATTTGGACGCCCAGGGCTGACGGACATTGATCCGGATCAAGTGGTGGCCCTCGGCGCGGCGGTGCAAGCGGACATCCTCGCGGGGACGCAGCAAAACGAAGCGCTCGTGGTCGATGTGATCCCGCTGTCCTTGGGGATTGAGACCATGGGCGGAATCGCAGAGAAAATTCTGACACGCAACAGCTCGATTCCCGCCGCGAGAGCGCAACAGTTTACGACCTATGCGGACGGGCAGACCGGGTTTGAGCTGCACGTGGTGCAGGGTGAGCGCGAGTTGGCAAAAGACTGCCGATCGCTGGCGAAGTTCACGGTCAAAGACATCGTGCCTCAGACCGCAGGCTCGGCCCGATTGTTGGTGACCTTCAGCGTCGACGAAAATGGGATGCTCACTGTCACTGCTCGCGATGAGTCCACGCACCGTGAGACGCGCGTTGAGGTCAAGCCTAGCTATGGCCTGAGCGACGAAGATGTTGAGCAAATGCTGCTCGATTCGTTTGAGTACGCCGAGAGTGATCTCGCCGCGAGGGTGCTCGCAGAGCGTACCGTAGAGGCCAAACAAGTGCTTGAGGCCACGCGCAAAGCGCTCGCTTTGGACGGCGATCTACTCGACGAAGATGAGCGTGCAGAGCTTGATGGCGCCCTTGCGGCGACGGAGCAAGCGGTGCAAAAACAGCACGCAGACCAGATCAGGTTGCGGCTCGAGGCGCTTGATCGCGCGAGTGTTCCATTGGCCGAGCGCCGGATGAACCGCGCGATTGTGTCAGCGATGAAGGGCCGTACCGTAGAGACGGTGGCCGAGCAGGTGCAGCACGCGCGGGGTGTGGACTCACACGTGACAGAGCACTCACAGAGAAGAGAATAGAGAGAAATTCAATGCCGATCGTGAAGTACCCGAAAGAAAAAAGTGGGATCCAGGTAGAGGTCCCCGTTGGGACAACGTTGCTCGACGCGTCAAAGCTCGCCGGAGTTCGCCATGGCAGCGCATGTGGAGGCGTGTGTGCATGCTCGACTTGTCACGTTTATGTCAGCGAAGGGCTCTCGTTGCTGGGTGAGGCCGAGGACGAAGAGCAAGACATTATGGACAAAGCGTTTGATGTTAGGTCCACTTCTCGGTTGGGCTGTCAGGCAAAAATTATGCGTGATGGTGTGATTTGCCTAGAGATCTCTCGCGAATCGCATGAAGCTTACGACAACGAACACCCTGACGAGCGCCACGGTTAGTGACTGATCATTGATCGTTGCGGTTGTCTAAGAAGAGAGAAGTTTAGATGGAGCGCATCGGTTTGTTGGTTGGTTGGGAGGACACTTTTCCTCAGGCCTTTATAGAGCGTGTCAATCGTGAGCCTGGGATCCGCGCAGAGATCGCGAAGATCGGCGGAACCAGTGAGCGGTTTGATCCGCCCTATCGCGTGTTGATTGACCGTATTTCGCAAGAGGTGGACCACTATCGTATCCACTTGAAGTGCGCTCAGCTCGCGGGAACCTACGTGATCAATGATCCGTTGTGGTGGCAAGCAGACGACAAGTTTTTTGGCTTCTCGATGGTCGAGAAGATGGGCGTCGCGGTTCCGCGCACGGTGCTTTTGCCGCAAAACGACTACATTCCGTCGATTGATAAGTCGCGCTCGCTGCGCAACCTAGAGTTTCCGCTCGATTGGGAAGCGATCACAAAATACGTGGGTTTTCCCGCGATTTTGAAGCCAGCTAACGGCGGCGGTTGGAAGAACGTCTCGCGTGTCAACAACATGGAAGAGTTATTGGTTGAATACAATAAATCCAAACTACTCCCCATGACGTTGCAGCAGTTTATCGACTTTGATGACTACGTCCGCTGCATCTGTGTGGGCCGAGAGTTTATTCTCCCCATCCGTTATGATCCCCGTAAGCGCTGCTACCTGGTCGAGGAGAACTATCTTGCTCCCGAGCTTGGTCGCCGCGTGGTCGATGACGCTTGGAAGATCTGTAGCGCACTCGGCTACGACATGAACTCCGTTGAGTTTGCGATCAAAGATGGCGTCCCGTATGCGATTGATTTTACCAACCCCGCACCGGACATGGATCGCTGGAGCGTGACTGAGCACTTCTTCAAGATCTGCGTTGAAGAGATGGCGCGGTTTGCCATTAAAGTCGTGCGCGAAGGTCGCAAGCCCGAGCTGTCACGGTATCGGTTCGGCGACTTTCTTCCCGGCGGGCCACGCGCCAACGAAGCAGGACCAGCCACACTGAGCGGGACCTTTCCGGGTGGTGGGTTCGGCGTACGGATCCCGTAAGGATCGCGCTATTTTCCTGCGAGTTTTTTGAGGCCAAATCCAAAAAACGCGACGCCAATCGCCAGCACGAATAACCCAACAATGATCACAGCAGGGCCACCCTCGGCGCCCGCGCTGCCGTACTCACTGGGAGCCGCGAGAATGATGAGGCCACCGAGCAACGTCATTCCGCCAACGCCCGCGAGACCTATCCCGAGCAAAAGCAAAAACGTGCCCAACACAATGTTGCCCGTTTGGGACTGTGGGACTGCCGGGCCCCACTGTGGCTGCACGCTATAGGGGTTGGCGTAGGGATAGTTTTGTTGTGGCTGTTGCGCGTACCCTTGCGGATAGCCCTGCTGGTAGCCCTGCGCTTGCGGATAGC
>JANNCG010000474.1:0-5942 GCA_031386385.1 Myxococcales bacterium | reverse complement strand
CATCGGTTCAGTGGATCCTTTGGGTCTTTCGTGGGGTCTAGTGATCGATCGGGCGAATAGCTTGGGTCCCGTACGTTGTCAACGAGGGTTTTGTTTTGTTCATAATGAACCGTTCCAGCGGGCCGAAATAAATTCTCTCTTATTCAACCGACTCTCCTTGACCGATACCCATGCAAAGTAGTGGAATCCCCCCGCGATGAATTGCAGCAACTGCGGCCGCCAGAACCCGCCCACCGCGTTGTTCTGTCTCGACTGCGGACAAAAGTTACGCGACGTTGGAGCGCCTCCGCCCGCGCAGCCTTCCGCACCGGTACCCCAAGCACCGAGTGCATTTTCGGCTTCGCCCCCTGTGGCGCAGCAGCCTGTGTCTGTTCCGAGACCCACGCCTCAGGTGCAACAAAATGCACCTCAGCTTGATCGATGTACCCGATGTCACACTGACAATCCGCCAGGAATGCGGTTTTGCAGGATGTGTGGCGCTCCCATGGGTGCAGCCGCAGCCCCCGCTCCTGCGCCTGCTCCTCAACCCGCTCCTCAACCTGCTCCTCAACCTGCTGCGTTGCGCCCTCAATCGACAACCGTCCAATGTCCTCGTTGCGCTTCAAGCGTTGAGCGTGGCGCGGCGTTTTGCGGCGTTTGTGGTCTCCCCACGAGTGAGATGGCAGTGTTTGTTCCCCCCGGAGCGGCAGCCCCTGCGCCTCAAGCCTTCAGTGCTCCCCCCGTCGCGCAGCAGCAACCCATCGCTGCACCCATGCAGCAACCCGTCCCACAACAGCCCGTTTCACAGCAAATTCAGCCAGGCACGGCGAACGCTGGCCCCGTGGACGTGGGTGGTGCGCGGCTGGTTACCATTCTTAAAGATGGCAGTGAGGGACAGGTCTATCGGCTCACTGGATCGACCACCGATGTGGGTCGCACCGAGGGCAACATTTTGCTCTCCGACGATCCGTATGTCTCGCCGCGCCACGTTCGAATCACGAGCCGAGATGGCCAGTACTTTCTGAAGGACCTCGGCTCAGTCAATGGGATCTACTATAAGATTCGCGAGCCCGTTGTGCTCAATAACAACGATGTTGTTCTGTTGGGACAGCAGGTACTTCGCGTGGAGATCCTCAGCGAGCATGAGACGTCTTTCGGTCCCGTGGCCCATTATGGCGTGATGCTTTTTGGCACCCCAGAGCAACCGCGAATTGCGCGGCTTGTGCAATTGACGACCGAGGGAGTCCCGCGTGACGTCTATCATTTGTTTCGAGAGGAGACTGTGGTGGGTCGTGAATCGGGCGATATTGTGTTCACCGATGACGCGTTTTTATCGCGACGGCACTCGACCTTTCGGATTGATCGCGCCAATCGTCGCGTCGTGCTGACGGACTTGGGCAGCTCAAACGGGACGCTGGTGCAGTTTCGGGGTGAGCGAGAGCTCCGGGCTGGAGATGTGTTTCGGCTCGGGCATCATTTGTTTCGAGTTGATCTGCCGGGCGGCGTACGCCCTGGGGGAGTCGTAGTTCGATGACAGAAGCAGAGACAGAGAAAGCGACGCCCGAGACCAACACCGGACTGAAGATGCGCATCTTTGGTAGGACCGATGTCGGGATGGTCCGCGAGCACAACGAAGACAATTTTTTGATCGCTGATTTATCTGCGCGTGTTCGAAGTGTCACTCCAGAGATACGCAATCACACCGTGGGAGCAGCTGGTACATTGTTCGCGGTCTGCGACGGAATGGGCGGCGCCGCAGCTGGCGAAGTCGCCTCGCAGATGGCCGTTGATACCGTTTACGAGCTCGTTCAACAAGCCGCCCCAGCGCCAAACCGTGAGGCGTTTGCGAGGGCGCTTTCGGAGGCCGTTGGCGAAGCTGGCACGCGGATCTATCTCGCGGCAAAGGCGAACCGAGCCCAGCGCGGGATGGGCACGACGTCGACTGTGGCGGGCGTTTTCGAGAAGACGCTTTTTCTTGGACAGGTTGGAGATTCGCGGGCGTATTTGGTTCGCGGCGGCAAAATCAAACAGTTGACGAAGGATCAATCGCTCGTCGCAAAATTGATCGAAGCTGGACAGCTCACCGAGGCCGAGGCTGAGACGTACGAACACGGGCACATTATTTTGCAGGCGCTCGGGACGTCGGACACTGTCCAGGTCGATCTTTCCTTTATGGAAATCCGTAAGGGCGATTGTTTGCTCCTGTGCTCTGACGGACTCTCTGGTCTGGTCACGAGCGCGCAAATGCTCGAGATTCTCACGAGCCCCGATGAGGTGCCCGAGAGTTGTAAGAAGCTCACGGATCTCGCAAACGCTGGCGGTGGGCACGATAACGTGACGGTGATTGTCGCGAGATTTGACGACGGCGTCCCAGAGCCAACGGAGAGTGATTTTCCGTTCGGCTATCAGCCTTGGATTTTGAGCTCTGAGTCCGCAGAGTCGGGCAGTAGTCGCCAGAGCGGAAAAGTAAAGGGCGCCGATGCGCCTCCGCCGGGCAAAGACGTGAAGAACGCGGTGTCCATTCGACCCCCATCGATGGAGGCCCCTGATCCAGTAGCCCCTGCAAAACTCAGCGGAAAACCACCGAAAAATCTCCCCCCCGACGACGAGAACCTCACGCTCCCTGTCTCGAACACGCCACGATATTTGCTCATGGCCTTTCTGGTCGCGCTTGCGATTGGGATGATATTTGCGGCGGTTAAGATCGTTCAGTAGCCTGTCGATTGAAAGCAGGCCCGAAAGCTCCAAGCTGATGTATGATTGAGTTCATGTTTCGCTTGACGCAAGAGTTCGGTGCGCACGCAGGGCGACAGCTCGTGTTCAATCAAGATCGCGTGCGCCTCGGTCGTCAGCCTGGCAACGATGTGTTGATGGACGCTAACGTTGATCTTGATGCGAGCGGCAATCACTGCGAGATTTTGCGTGAACAGGGTCAGTTTGTTGTCGTTGATCTGAGCAGTCGCAATGGCACCTACGTGAACGCGGCGCGCATCTCACGTCAGGTCCTTAGCAACGGTGATGTGCTTGAGTGTGGTCGTGGAGGACCGAGATTTCGTGTCGAGATTCAGGGACCCGCTGTCGCCGCCACCCCTCCCGTAGTTGCGTCGAGCGCATACGCTCCGATCAGCGCTCCAATGGGCAACCAAGCCTATCCAGCAACGGCAAATCCTTACGGAGCTCCGTCACAGAATTCACAACAGCAGCAGAGTCTCGGCGCTGCAGTCGCAGCAAAGCTCCCGCAAGGCGCTACCGTGGGCAAGCAGACCATCGCCCTGATGATCAACCAAGCTGTAGCGGCCAACGAGCAGCAGCGATCGAGTCGCGGCTCCGGTGGCAAGGTTCTCGTTGGACTCGGGCTCGTGGTTTGTCTGGTGGCGATTGGCGGGCTTGGGTTGTTCGTCGCGTCCAAAGATAGCGGTCCCGCGGACCCTTCGAACAACCATAACAATGCCGGCGAGGTGATCTCGCAGCGGTATGAAGGCGCGATTTATCTGCTCGCCGCGCAGGTCCCCGGTGCAGCACATCCACGTGGATATTGTACGGGATTTAGCGTGACTCACGATTTGATCGCCACGAATGCGCATTGCATCGAGGCGGGACGCCAATTTCTCGAGCGAGGTGCAGCGCTCGTCGCACTCCAAAGTTCTGGCCGTGGAACCGGCGTCCCCATTACCGCGGTGTATCGCGACTCACGGTTTACCGACGCGCACTTCGGAGTCGATGGATCTGGTTTTGACGTCGGCTTGGTTCGCGCGTCCGCACCCCTTCCGACGCAGGTGCGCGTGATGAGCAACGCAGATCTGCTGCAGTTGCATAGCGGAGCACAGGTGTTTGTGTTTGGTTTTCCTGGTCTTACGATGAACGAGAGTTCGCCCGTAGCGACCATTACCTCGGGCGTTCTCAACCGAATGACCGACTTTTTTGAGCGCGCTGCGGACGCAGCAACCGCACAGAAAATTCAGCACAGCGCACAGACCACCTCGGGATCTTCTGGCTCACCGATCTTCTCGCCCACGAGCGAAGTGATCGGGATCAACGCCGGGAGTTTGTCCGACGAAGAGCGTCAACGAATCTTGGATCCACGCACAGGCCAGACCGTCCAGGTCGAGGTGAATCGAAGCTCAAACTTCAAGTACGGTATGCGGGCGGACATAATTCGCGCGGCCGTCGCTCAAGTGGGCGAAATACTGCCATAAGCTGAAAGAATCGACCGGTGGGGGTGAATCCGATATTTCGACGGTGGGCGATTCAGGTTAGCCTCACTGCGATTCGTTTTTGGATTGCCAATGGCCAAGCTTTTGATAGTCACTCCTGAAGGTCAACACGAACGTGAGCTTGTCGCGTTTAACAGTGTTGGTCGTCATCCGAACAATACCGTTCAGTTGCTTGATAGGATTGTTTCGAAGGAGCACTGCATCGTCGAGAGCCGAGCGGGACGCTTTATTCTTCGTGACCTCGGCAGCTTGAATGGCACTTACATCAATGGGCAGCGCGTCGCGGGTGAGCAGTGGCTCAATGAAGGCGACGAAGTGACCTTGGGCAACACGCGAATGGTCTTTCGTGATGCTGCCGTCGGTGTCCCTGGACCCGCGATGCAGTACGCGATGGGCACCAATCCGTATGGCCCGGGAGTCGCTAACAACAATCAGTCCGCAGCGCCGCGACCCCCATCGCAAAACAACCTCCCCGCTTCGCAGGCGCAAATTCCGCCAGCGAGTTTTGCGCCAAACCAAGCACCACCGCAGGGGCAACCGTCGCAACAAGGACCGCCCATTAACCTCGGGCTTCCTCAGCAGCAGCCCATGCGGTCACAGGGACACACGATGATGGGTGCGCTCGCGAGCGCAAAGATGACCATCACCTCGGACATGCTCGAGTCGCACGTGCGGGCCAAGATCACCGCCGCAGCGCAGCAGTTTCTGCCCGAGAAAAATGTCAGCGACGTAGAGGCCCTTCGTCGTGACTACGAAAAGCTTCGGATCGCATACGAACTGCAGACCGCCATCGGCACAGAGCTTGATCTTGACCCCTTGCTCGAAAAAATTCTTGAGCGAGCGTTTGAATTTCTCGCGGCTGATCGCGCTGCGATTTTGTTGTACGACGGACAAAAAGATCTCACCCCGCGCGCGATTCGTACACGCAAAGGCGACACCTCTGAGCCGTTCACCGTCAGCAAAACGATCATTGGGCAGATTGAGAAAGAGCGCGTTGCGGTGCTGTCGTCAGACGCAATGATCGACCCCCGATTTTCTCACGCGCACTCGATCATTATGCAGGGGATTCGCTCGTCCATGGCGGTTCCGCTTTTGTGCAAAGGCGACCTTTTGGGCATGCTCTTTGTGGACTCGCAGATCAGCACCAACGCGTTTGGTGACAAAGACTTGCAGCTCGTCACAAACATCGCAAACCAAGCAGGCTTGGCGATCGCCAACGCAACGCTCGCGCGTCAGATTCAGCGAGATGCTGTTGCGCGTGAGCGGTTTCAGCGGTTGTTGTCTCCTCAGGTTGCACAGCTGGTGCTCGAGGGCAAAGTCGAGGTCAAGCAAGGCGGCGAGCCGCGCGAGACAACCATGTTTTTTAGCGACATCCGTGGCTTCACTTCCATGAGCGAAGGGATGCAGGCAGAGGATATCGTCGCGATGCTCAACGACTACTTCGAGAGAATGGTCGAGCTGATCTTCGGCTACGAAGGCACCCTCGATAAATTCGTGGGCGACGAGATTATGGCGCTCTGGGGCGCTCCTGTGAGCAAGCCGGACGACGCCGAGCGGTGCGTTCGAGCTTCGATTATGATGATCGCTGAGCTGCGAAAGTTCAATGAGGCTCGCGCGGCGGCAGGCAAAAATGGCTTTGAGATTGGGATCGGGATCAACACTGGGCTGGTGGTCGCGGGCTACCTGGGATCGAGCAAAGCCATGCAGTACACCGTGATTGGTGCCCCAGTTAATTTGGCGGCGAGGTTG
>JANNCG010000426.1:0-5032 GCA_031386385.1 Myxococcales bacterium | reverse complement strand
TTTCCGGTAACCACCAAGCCGCGTGCAACACGGCTGTGCTCGCGCCGCAGTCGTTGTTTGAGCGCCCGGCGGGACAGCCTTGGACCGCGGCAGATTTTCTCCGGGTGATCGCTTGGGTTCGCTCGGAAGAGGGCAGAGATTTCGCGAAGATCACAGCACCGCTGCGTGTGTTGGGGCCAGGACTCGTGCTTGCACGGTGGATGCGTCGGGGTTTGTTTCTCTCGTGGCAACATGCGATTGGTGTTGGAGATCTCTGCGCGTTTGGGACCCGCAGCCGACCCACGCGCACAGCTGAATTCGCTTGGTTTCCCAGTGACGTATGGAACGGGAAGCATCTTTTGACGGTACTTCGCACGCGGCTCCTGAGCGACGAGCACACGCCTGCGTGCGACCTTGTGCGACCGATAGAGACCGCGCAGTTGGCGCGCTCGGTGCGGATTGCGCCGCACATCGTGCCACCGTCGAATTGGGGGATTGTCTCTGGCAAAAAAGCCACCATTGCCGAGCTGCCGTTCTGCGAGCAACGCGTCGATGGGACCATCCTGCGGCCCGATCGCTTCACGGTACGCTCGATCGAAAAAGCGCTCGCGTTTGGTAGAATCCTGCCCACTCGCGCACCGATGATTCTCGCTGGTGCGCACGCAGCGCCGGTGCAGAGTCCGCTCACGCCACAGATCGCGCGCCTGGGTGGCGCGGTGCGAACGTTCGCGATGGACACGCGGGTGCTCGCGGTGACAGAGGACGCGATCGCGGTTGAACGTGCCGGGATCACGCAATGGATTGAGCGTCGCGCCAGCCGAGGACAAAACGACTCGTTCTCGCAAGAGACCCTCGTTGCCTCCGTCGGGACGATGGCAAGGGGAGCGGTCTACGCACGAACATCACAAGCCACGGGGGACACACTCGCGCTCGGTGTGACGCTGCGGGTGGGGTTTGATTCGCGCGTGAAGGATGGCTCGATTTGGGTGAGCCGAGCCACCGTTGGTGCTGCGTTGTGTGCTCGCGAGGGACGAGAGGTCGGCGCAAAGCTGGTTGACACGAAGTACGGCGCACAAGCATGGACCGGAGAAAACGCCACCGATGCACTCGCTGCGGTTGGCGAGAGGATCTCGCGCGGTGGGCGACTCGCGAGCATTGATGTTCCGCTGAAGGATGATTCGCTTTCGCCTGAAAATAAGCTGATAAATGCGATGTTTCGCAATCCCGTGGGTCCCGTTGAACGGCGCGTTATTTCTTGGTCTGGTCCTGATGCCACGATCGTTGATCGAACCATTCATGCGCGAAGCTTGTTCGCAGCGATGATCTCGCTGGATGTGGATCGCGAACGACGATTGCTGTCGCTTGATCGTAGAGCGCGTGCATGCGAAGGCGTTGACGAACCGTTTCGCACAGCGCTGCTTGACGCGATTGCTGATGAGCGAGAAGGCGCGATGCGAGGTGTTGACCTTCCACCACGGGTCCTGTGTACCGTGCGATGGCTGCTCGCGTGGGACAAGCCGATCGCGATTGGATCGATCCTCGGGACCATCACCGGCGAGCAGTGGGTTGTCGGACAACTGTCCAACGAGCCGCTGATGGACCTTACGGACGAGCCTCGCCAGGTAGACGCATTGCTTCCGGTGTCGTGCAAAGACAAGCTCATAGATCAAGCGCGTGCGGTTGGAGTCATGTTGGAAGAGCACGCACCGCTAGCTCAACCATTGGCGCTGTACCTCTTGCGCACGCTTTAATGTTCAGGTGCGCCTTTCTGCCGACGATGGCTTAGTGCGTGCCGTCGGGCCGGACACATCCAATGGAGGGTCGATCACCAAGCCACCGCAGCGGTCCACGTATCGAGCTGTCCCACAGAGCGCGGATGGGATTTTAGTGGCTAGCCAGCAATGCATTGATTGCGTATCAAACGAAAAGCCGACGAGCATCTTGCTGCGCTGTGCCGTAGGGAGCGCGACCACGCCAGTCAGCATTCATCACCCATGGTGGCGTGCCGTAGCGCCAACAGAGATTCTCAGCAATCATCACAGTGGCGGCAGGCTACTGATTTTTCAGCATTCCTGGCGCAACGCAGAGGACTCAGCCTCCTCGCACCCTGCGATGAGGCCATTGCGATGAGGGCTTAGCCTCCTCGCACCCTGCGATGAGGACTCAGCCTCCTCGCACCCTGCGATGAGGACTCAGCCTCCTCGCACCCTGCGATGAGGACAAGCCTCCTCGCATTTGCCTGCGCGCAAAGAGCGCTCAGGGCCCCCTCGTCATTGTCAGTCCTCGGGGTTGGTGGGTGATGCTGTGCGCGTAGAGTCTTTGGGTGTGTGAACTGAGGACCTCAGAGATTGTCCGAGTTCAAGTTTGGTTGATCGACCACACGCTTTGGTTCAGCAAGAGCATCGCCCACCAACCCCGAGGAATGACAATGACGAAGGGGGCCCTGAGCGCTGCGCGAAGGCTTTTGCGCCGCTGTCTGTGCTGCGGCGCACATACAGCACGGCGCCAGTACGAAGCTGCTTGCGACGAATACCGAGAGCTTGCTGCACCGTGGGCGACACTGGGTTCGCGAATAAAAAATCCTCTAAAGTTCGAAGCCCACAGCCACCGAGAGCTCGTTGCTTAAAGAATAAACTCGCCAATCTCTTCCGCCGCGACGCCCAACACGCTGCGTGTTTCGTCTTCGCGCTCGACCGCGAGCTCGTACAGCTTGGCCAGCAGCGTGGGGCGCCCTTTGACCACTTCCATAAAGCGTTTGGCGGGCAAGCACAGCGCGATCCCCGTGGTGTCTGCAATCACACTCGCCGTCGCGGGCCGTCGCAACACGAGGCCAATCTCGCCCACACACGAGCCGGGACCGAGGGTGGCGAGCCGCAGTGCGCCTTTGTCGTCACGGCGTGAGACGGCGAGGGTTCCGACGGCGACGAGGTAGAGGCCTGGAGTGGGATCGCCCTCTGCGATGAGCACTTGCTTGGCGTCAAACGCGTGCGTCTCAAACAGCCCCGCGAGACCTTCGCGCTCACTTACCGGCAGCTCACTTAAGAGCGCGCTTGTGCGCACTACGTTGTCGACCAAGCGGCGGTGAAAAAACGCGACCACTTGCTCGCCCACTGCGGGGACATCCCGTGCGGCATCGTTTAAGCCCGCGCGGGGCGCTTCAAGCAGCAGCACCGCGTGTGCCGCCACAAGGGTGGCCGTACGAGGAGCATCGGTGACCAAGGCCATCTCGCCCACGATTGCACCCACACCAAGGACCGCGACCTCATCGCCTCCGCGTTGCACGAGGACCTCGCCGCGAGCGAGCAAAAATGCGCTGTCACCGACATCACCCTCATGCACGATCATCGCGTTTGCGGCGATCGTTCGGACCTTCAACGTTTTGACAAACCGCACAAAAGCGTCCGTCGGAAAAGCGCTCCACAGCGGAAACTTCGCGTTAGGGACAGTTCCGCCTGCGGGTAGCGCATCGAAGTACTGCTTTGCCTTCGCGACAAGCGCGGCTTTGCTCGTGTCCGTAGGGAGAGCCTTGACGTCGTGGGCCGAGAGGGCCGGGGGACGGACCGCTCCGGCGGCCTTCGCTTGTGCGCCAAACTGTGTGGCGAGCTTCTTCTCAGCCGCGTCGCTGCCGCTGATGGATCGCAGTGAGATGGCCGCCGCGATGGCGTGCGGGACCAAGCCCCGCTCAGCAAGTAGCGGAATTGCTAGAGAAAATCCACGTGAAGCCAGCGCCGTCTCGCCCAGGGCGTGCAGGGCTCGTGCGGTTAAGTCCACCCCTGCAGCTTGCGTGTCGGGGTCATCCATTGCGGGAGTACTCCAGCGAAGTGCCTGCTCGGGGTTGTCCGTAGCGAGGGCCTCAAGCGCGTTGTCGAGTGCAGTAGCGGGCGAAATCGGTTTGAGAGAGGTGCGCGTCATGGGAATTACCAGCGGAGAGAGTAAAAGAAAATCCTGCGGTCACGAAATCACTTCTCGCAGTCACTTAGGGAGTACCACACGCATGGGCGCTGAAATGCTCGCAAATAGCTCGGCAGAAAAATCTGCCACCGATCCGATCGCCGCGATGATTTCGCGGGGAGAATTTCGCGATGCCTTAGGGCATTGCGCCACCAGCCACGGTCAATCCATCGGACGACTCTGCATGGCCTACCTTGGCACACAAGCCGAAGCCGAAGAGGCCTCACAAGAGACGCTCATCGCGGCCCTCGATGCGATGCCGTCGTACCGGGGAGATGGGACAGTGCGCTCATGGCTCTTCGGGATTGCCCGACGGGTGTGCGCGCGCCGTGTTGAGACCCGCGTTCGACGTGAGAACCGCCTGAGGCTTGTGCAACCCGATGAGAGCGCTCCGGGCGCCGAGGCCCTGCTCGCTGCGAGGCAGCAGGCGTTTCGAGTGCGCAACGCGCTGGAGCAGTTGAAGCCCACTGAGCGTGAAGCCGTCGTGCTTCGGTACGACTCAGGGCTGAGCTTCGCAGAAGTCGCTCACGCGTGTGGAATCGACGAGCCCGCAGCCAGAAAGCGCGTGTCTCGCGCCCTGGACCGACTTCGGCGAAGTTTAGCCGACGAGTGAATAAGTAATATTTTTGAAGTTGTGACGAGAAGTGAAAATGGAGACCAAGCAAATGACCCCCGGTACCTCTCCTGAGTGCATTCGAGTACATGAAGACCTCGAAGCTTTGATTGAAGATACGCTGAGCGACGAGCTTCGTGCGCACGTTGGACAGTGTGATTTTTGCCGCGATTTGCGGCACGAAACGCGAATGGCTACAAACGTTCTTGCGGGCGCCGGTGGTGACTATCGTCATCCAGAGGCGTTTGCAGAGCGTGTGATGGCCGCTGCAGACAAACAACTGCGCGCGCTTGAAGCCAACCCCCCATCACGCACCACCATCCCCGGTGGAACCCCCGCAACCGTCGTGAGCGCAAGTGCGAGCTCGGGCGCGAGCGGTGCCACTCCGGCTCCGTTGTTTGGTGGCGAGCGAAAGCCGCTGAGTGTCTCGCAAATAGCTAGTACAGCTAGCACAGCGGGCACCTCAGGCAACTCAGGCAACTCAGGCAA